>JAYTNW010000032.1:0-4073 GCA_043748115.1 Bacteroidota bacterium
TTGTTTATTGGCGGCCTATTGTTTCTTACCGTACCTTACATTAACTCATACCCTCTTCTTTGCGCTTCGTTATTTACACTAAGTTGCTTTAGCGAAGCTTTTAGGCCCGCTAATATGACGGCCATTGCATTTTACAGCACTCCAGAAACCTATACCCGATCAATCTCCCTTAACCGATTGGCCATTAACCTCGGTTTTTCTATTGGGCCTGCTGTGGGTGGTATTTTGGCCGCACAAAGTTATGCTTACATTTTCAGTGCTGATAGTTTTACTTGTATTGGTGCTGGCATCATTGTGCTTCTTTTTTTATCGAACAAAAGAAAACAGGTTGTTGTTACACAAGAAAATAAAAAACCACTTTCTCCTTACAAGGATATGGCCTATATGGCCTTTATTGTTTTAGCGTTTTTATATGCTCTTTGCTTTTTTCAATTCTTTAGCACCATGCCTCTTTTTTACAAGGCCATGCATCATTTGTCAGAGAAAGAAATTGGATGGCTTATGGCCCTTAACGGATTATTGGTTGCCGCCATTGAAATGATAATGATTTTCAAAATTGAGAAACGCTGGAGCAAATATAATTTTATCGCACTCGGGGCTTTTCTATTAGCGATCAGTTATCTCTTCTTGCCATTTATTGTAAACATGACAGGATTTATTCTGTTATTTATAGTAATATCCTTTTCTGAAATGTTTGCCATGCCTTTTATGAATGCCTTTATGAACCAACGTGCAAGTGAGGCCAATCGGGGTCAGTATTCTGCCTTGTATGCCATGGCATGGAGTACTGCACAAATTTCCATTCCTATACTAGCCACTCAGGTTATGGCCAACTTTGGATACAACGCTTTATGGATGGTTTTAGCCGCCCTAAGTGCTTTAATAATTCTTGGAATAAAATGGGTTGAGTTTAAGGTGAAGATCAAGTAACCCAGTTAATCAAGCGCACTATTTAAAAAACGAAGAAAAGGCTGCATGGCCTTATATGCAATGGTAAGCTCATTAATAAAATCGGGAGAGGTAACTAATTTATCGTCCAGTTCTCGACTTACAATAAAGCTGGTGTGCTTAAGAAATTCTATTTCGGGATGGTCTCTGGAATATCCTTTGGGCACTGTTTTTAATTTTTGACCCTCCAATTGATTAAACTGCTTAACAAAATCCTTGTTGCTGATTATTTTTTTGAAGGAGGCAGTGTTGTAATCAATTTCCTGTCGAATACGTTTTAAGGTGGGCGCATCGGGCATCCATCTTCCTCCTGCAATAAATGATTTTCCAGGCTCCAGATGAATATAGGCTCCGGCTATTTCCACCTTCTTTCCTCCCGGATTTATCCCGGCTCCTAAATTTGTTTTATAGGGATCTTTATTTTTCGAAAAGCGAACATCCCTATAAATCCTGAAAACGCAATCTTTGGGAGTTAACCCTTTTAATTTGGGATCAACCTTAGATAATGCTTCGATGAGGTTTTGAATGAAAAGAGTGTGTTCTGCTTTTGCAGCATCGTATTTACTACGGTTTTTCTCGAACCACTCGCGGCTGTTGTTTTTAGCCAGTAATTTAAGAAAAGATAATGTTAAAGCGCTAACCATATTTTACAATTTTAATTAATTGCAAAACACGATTAGCGCCTTTTTGATTTTTTATTTCTTAACTACAAATTTACCTTTACCTAATAGCGTTTCATCCGAACGTAATTCGAAATGATACACACCGCTTTCCATGCGAGTAAGTGGTAACACAAACATGTTTGATGAGTTTCCTTTAAGCTCAGATACCATTTGCGCCACCAGTTTTCTTCCGGTAACATCAAACACATAAAGCACTGCTGCATCTAACGTTTCTGAATCACTTACGCGGAATACAACTTCATTGCTGGCAGGCACAGGATATACTTGTACAGTTGACTTGGGAACGCTTAAGTCAACAGCCACTATGTTAAATCGCTCTGATCTGTTATCAAAATCTGTTTGTCTCAGCCTGTAATAAGAAACGCCTCGGTATGGCTTGGTATCCACAAAGGTGTATTCTCTTGGTGCATTTACAGTACCGGCACCTTTAACCTGACCCACATCTTCAAAATCAACTCCGTTAATACTGCGTTCAACAGTAAAGTAATCGTTGTTCTTTTCAGAGGCTGTTGTCCAGTCACAAACAACAGTTTTGTCATTTTGCGATTTTGCACGGAAGGATAGAAGTTCAACTGGTAAAGGCTGATCTTGCTTAACCACTGCCCAAGTGTTGGTAAAGCTTAAGGCAGGAATAGTAACTGAAGTAGCTGTAGGGTTGGTTTGCCCGATGATAAACGGCCAACCCCAGTTGGTAGAAGGATCGTAAACCTGAGCTCTATACGGACCCGTACCTGAAGCAGCGTTTTCGCCAGCTACCCAACGGAAGGTAAAGTCTCTGTTTGTCGTTGTACCTGTCTCATCCACTTGCCAGAAGCGATCAACCATGTTTGGGCTGTTATCGGTAGCTGGTGGAGCAATCCAAGTGTTTTGGTAAATATCACTTACACCGGTTGGGATAGGAGTATTAGCAGGAATTGTAGAGTATGAGGCTATCTGTACATCGCCTGTATCTGCATTTAATTTATAGTCAAAATAAATGCTCGTACCTGCGCTGTTGGCCATTGGAATTACATAGGTCTGTGGGAAGGTGGCCGGCTTGCCTATTTTCCATCTGAAACTACCATAGTTAGGTGGAGCATTTTCACTCACCAACATGCCTGCACCAGTAACATAGGTAAGCGCTGCCTGTAAGCCCGTGTTGCTCATGAGAGAAAGTTTATTTGGAGCAAGTGTGCTTCCATTAAGCACCAAACGTCCCATAGTTAAAGTTAGAGTATCGGTAACCGTTACATCTTTCCAAACCGACAATGAATTAGCAGCTGCATTTTTAGCCAATCGCAAGTTTTTAAAGGTAGAGAAGCTCGTTCCTTCAATTTTTGAGTTGGCAGAAGTGTTAAAGGTTACTGTACTCTTACCCGCAATCCAGGAGCCTGAATTGTTCCAAACACCACCTACGCTAATAGGTACCACCTGGTAAGGCCTTCTGTAGTGAAAGGTAAGGTTTGGGCGTTTGTCAGAAACGCAACTAACATCAGAGGAATTGAGGCCAGGAATGGTAAATAATATTGTTTGCCCTGCACCAATTACTACAGTATTTCCAGCAGAGGTTGTTAGTGTTGATCCAACTAAAGACACAACAGTGGTACCGACACCGAAACTATTGGTTGGCGTAGTAGAAACTAACATTCCTGGAAGAACCGATGCTGCATTGCTACCTGTACTAAAAGCTCCAATGGTGATTACTGTATTGCCTGTAGTGGCCAATGCAGGAACTGTAGCCCTTTGGCTTGGCTTAAAGTTACATGGCAACCATGTTCCAGAGGCAGTGGTAGAATAAATCTGCATATACCTTCTTGTCCCGAGTGTTTGCGTGTAACCCATTATATGAGATGGGGCCGGCAATCCCGTGGTCACCTTATCATAACAAATATCTATTACCAGTGCATTGGTAGAACCATTCCATGCAAACGGTGCTGATAGCGGCAGTTTTAAATGCTGCGCAGTGGGTATATTTAATGATGCATTGGTATAAATTGTACCTCCTGGGGTGACAAGAGGCGCAAGGTAAGCCGGACTCGTATAAGAATAATTAACGTTTGTGTAATAATAACCAACGCTAAAATTGTTGTAATTTAAGTTAGCGCCTGCCCCTGTAACTGTTTTAATTAACAAATAAATAGAGTCAACAACATCTCCAGCCAACATACCCCGAGCGAGTAATTCCGCTTGTGTGTAAACTAACTGGCAACGTTGGCGAGCTGCTGAACCAAAGGTGATGTGATTTGGAGGTGCAGCACCATTTAAGGTTCCAGTACTCACCTGAGCCGTATCATTAAACTGCGAAATAACACGAATACATGCACTTGCACCAACAATATTCACACTATCAATAATAGTTAATGAACCCGTTCCGTAGGCATTTACATAAAGGGTGTCATTGCCTTGAACTTTAATTTTATTGGATATTGCAGCTACACTGTTTTTAATAACCGGCCTATTAGG
>JAYTNW010000033.1:0-3442 GCA_043748115.1 Bacteroidota bacterium
TGGTAACCGTTGAAGACGATGTAATCTTATGGGGACAGGTAGGCGTTCAAAAAGATCTTACCATTGGCAAAGGCGCAGTTGTACTTGGTCAGTCGGGAGTAGGTAAAACGTTGGAAGGCGGAAAAACATATTTCGGCAGCCCCGCTGTTGATGCTCGTTTAAAAATGAAAGAGATAGCCTTGGTAAAACGCCTTCCTGAAGTGCTTGAATCTTTTGACAAAAACAAGCAATAGCCTTATGGAAGAAATTATTGACAAAACTGCTGGTGAGCTTCAACTGAAAAAACTTCAGTTGCACTGGCTGTTACAAATTACAAAAGCCATTAATTACAATCTTCCTTCTGAGCAGCTTTACCATATTTATCAAAATGTCATCAGAGAACATCTTCATGCAGGTAAATTATCCTTATTTGTAAACGAAGGCAATTGGAAACAGGTGCTTTCTTATGGTATGAAAGAAGAGCTGGACAAGCTTCAACCTGAAAAATTTTTAAATGGAATTGCCAGCGCCAAAAGCAAAACCATTACCGCCCCATCATGGCTAGAAAAAGACGAATCTGTGATCCCTGTTTATCACAATGAAAACCTACTGGCATATTGCATTGTGGGTAACATAGAAGGCAATAACGAAGTATCTAAAAAAGAGATCGTTCCATTTATACACACCATTACAAACATTATAGTGGTGGCCATTGAAAACAAGAGGCTGAACAAGGAGGCCGTAATGCAGGCCGCATTTAAAAAAGAACTTGAATTGGCTGCCGAAATGCAAGAAATGCTTTTCCCTACAGGCATTACCGGAAATAATTTTTTTGAAATTGACAGTGTTTACCTGCCTCATCAACAAGTGGGTGGAGACTATTATGATTTTATTACACTCAATGAGCATGAACATATTTTTTGCATGGCCGATGTGTCGGGCAAAGGAATGGCTGCTGCATTGTTAATGTCCAATTTCCAAGCAAACCTACATGCGCTGATTAAAAACAAATTGCCTCTTCAACAACTTGTTCACGAATTAAATCGTTGTGTAAACAAAACCGCCAAGGGTGAAAAGTATATTACCTTTTTTATTGGCGTCATTGATTTTAGCAAGAAAAAATTGTGCTATGTAAATGCCGGTCACAATCCTCCACTTTTGCATAAGGGTGATGCTGTTATACCACTTACTAAAGGGACAACCGGCTTAGGCATGTTTGACGAGCTTCCTTTTTTAACCGAAGGCACAGAAATGCTTACAGCGCAGTGTTCAGTTTTATGCTACACAGACGGGGTTACAGAACTTGAAAATGACAATGGCGATTTTTTTGGTATGGACGGATTAACGCAGTTCCTCGCAGGTAATATACCAAACAACACACTTTCTGTTTTTCACAGAGATTTAATTACCCATTTGGACATCTTCAGGCAAAACACCGCCTATACAGATGATGTTGCAATTTTAACCATTCGATGTCTTAGCTGATTTTATTCTGTTTCTCTTCGCGAGGATAGTGGTAATAATCCAGAACCGTTATGGCAGCGATAAACGCCCAAAAAGGCACGGAGGCTTTATCCGTATCCAAAAAATTATTTAAAAACCCATGCACCCAATAGGTTATTAGTCCCAGCAGCAAGGTGAGGGCAAGTATTTTCACATCTTTTGATTCGGAAAAAACAATAATACGCGAAGCCCTGTAAATAACGGTAACCGCTAGCGCAACAAAAATTAACATTCCTAACAGCCCTTCTTCAGACAATGGCCCCAAATATTCACTGTGGGCATTGCCTTTATCGCCCATGTTGGTGCTGATGTAGGATTTTTCATCTGAGCGTTGATAAATGGCATATTTAAACTGATAGGTTCCAGGTCCCCATCCAAAAACCGGTTTATCGAGAAACATGCGCCATGCACAACTCCAACGATTAATGCGTTCCACATTACTGGCATCTGTTTTAATATTGGTAATAGACTTAATATGGCCACGGTAATCGTTTTGGGAGTACTCCTTTGTTTTTTCAAATTTGTATAAAACTGTTGACTGAAACACAAAATATCCAATCACCACACTTCCTATTGCTGCCAGCACAACCCACGTTTTAACTCGGAAGAAAAAAGCAAGTGATGCAGCAATAGCCACCACCAGGCTTAACCACGCTGCACGGGTATAGGATAGCACAATTGCAACCAGCACCAGGATGCTGATGAGAAAAGCAAAAAAGTAATACATGAATGATTTGTTTCTCAAAAACATTAAGCCTATAATAGGAGGAAAAAACAAAGCCAAGATAGCAGCATAAGCAGTATGGTCATTATAAAAAGGAACCATAACCCAATGCGCAGCCTGTTGCGTCCATCCGTTAATACTGTGATTAATGATGGTGTAAATTATGGTAATGACCATACCGACAGTATAGATCCAAATAAATTTTTTGATGTTTTCCTTTTTCTTGAAAACCTGAACTGCAAGGAAAAAGAAAATGCTGATAAACCACAAGGCAGAAATAAATCGTTTAAGAGAAACCATCACCATTGAACTTGTGAATGAAGTAAGCAACATCCAGAAAAGGTAAACAAGAATAATTTTGGTAATGGGATGTTTCATGAGCTCCACATCATAGGCGCCTTCGTAAAGTTTGGAAAGCAAATACACTATCATCATCCCGAAAATAATGGGCTCGGTGGGAAGACTGACTCCAATCCCCAGATCGGTTTTAGAAAGATTAATGGCTAATGGTGTGCAAAACGCAACAAAAAAAAATAATTTGTCAAGCTCAAAAAAAGTAGCGTAAATAATTAGCAATGCAGCGGGCAAAAGTAAAATCCAGTAAAATTCTGTAACCAACCCAGTTACCGCAATTGCCATATAAGCGGCAATTAAACCATACAACCAGCGAACATCAACAGTTTTTCCAATTTGCATGGCGTAATGTTTCTAGTTGCCGGTTACTTTCTTTTCCTGTGTGTTTTCGTAAACCACAATGCCAATAAACGAAAGAAAAACTACAGAAGCAGTAAACATTAAAACTATAAGGCTTCGAATTGGATATGATTTTTTATCTGGAATTTCTGGCACCGTTACCACATTGCTATAGGTAAGCTCCTTGGTCATGTCCTTGGTGGCATTCTCTACATATTGCTTATACTCGTTATAAACGGTTCGTGTTCTATTAATTATTTCGTTGAGGGTTACATATTGCCCTCCATATTCTTGAAAATTTTTAAAAGCACTGTCTAATTTAGCGTTAGATGATTTGTTTAGCAGTGATGTATAATAGGCTCTTGTTAATTCACGCGTTTGTTGAGAGAACTCAATGATGCCTGATTTGATACGCAATTGCTTAAGTTCATTATCGAGAGAATCAAGTTCTTTTGCCTTGGCTGTAAACAAGCGGTTGGCAACAATCAATGATTCGTTGGTTTTGTCACGATAAAGAAAACGAGCCAGGCGATTTGCTTTGTC
>JAYTNW010000034.1:0-2989 GCA_043748115.1 Bacteroidota bacterium
ATTGTAAAAGCTACCACAGCCTACAATGAATTTGTGAACTACGGATGGACAACACGCAACCCTGTTACCAATGCAAAGTTTGGATTGGCATCAGCCTATGTTAACTTGCAAACCTACCCATCTGACTCCGGCCTCGTGTTTTCTACCGGAGGTGCTGACCTAAGCGGAGGTGCTTTAATTGGCACAAACGATGAGTTTAACTGCATCACCGGCAATTGGAATGTAGCTGCTGACTTGCCAACAGGAAAATACCAGTACAGCATGCACACCGTAAAAGGCATTGTGTATGCCATAGGCGGCTATTCAGGAGGGTTTACACCTGACGGCAACAACTACAGCTACAATGTTGCAAGTGGATCCTGGAGCACCAATGCGCCAATGCCTGTACCGGTGGGCGATTATGCCAGCGGAGTTTATAATGACTCTTTAATTTATTACATAGGTGGCTATGACGGCACCGCAGATGTAAACCTTGTGCAGGTTTATGATCCCGCATTAGACAGCTGGTTTACCGCAACCTCCAAACAAGGCAATGCCGCTGCCGGCTTACGCGGAGGCATTAAAGGCAACACCATTTTAATTGCAGGAGGCTACAACCAAGCGCTACAGGCTACCACCAACGAAGCTTTCCTTGGCAGCATTACCATAAGCAACCCGGCCATTATCACATGGAGTGCCTTGCCCTCCTATCCCTCCGGAACCATATCGCGTTTGGCTGCAGGAAGCTCGCCTTTTCTTCCCTTTTCTTACGTGCTGTTTACCGGTGGCGACCCCACAGGATCTGGGCTTGAAGTTTCAGACATGGTTTGGGCGTATGACCTTAGCCAATCGCAATGGCTCATTGGCCCGACAAAACCCACAGCAGTAAGCAACGTAAGCAACTTTACCCCTGTTTTATATAACGACAGCCTGTATATGGTTTGCATTGGTGGCTATGATGGCACTACTGTAACGGCAGCCAACGAGTGGCTTAACATGGGTGTTTCACCTTTTGTTGGCATTAACGAAGTAACCCATACAGCAGAACAGATATTACTTTACCCCAACCCTGCTGCCGATATGTTGTACATTGCCCACACACAAAAAAATGTACCCTCAGCAACGCTGTATGATGCCACCGGAAAACAGGTGATGCAGTTTTACGGAAACGCTGCCTCTATTGCCTCACTGGCGCGAGGCATTTATACTGTAAAAATTACCATTGGAAACCAAGTAACGGTAAAGCGTTTGGTGAAAATGTGAGGACTTTAGCCTGTTTGGCTGTTGCATATTAATTTCCATTTATTAAACGGCTTATCTATTTAGCATAGGAAGGTTTTGAGCACCAGGTTGCCATGACCTTGGTTAGTTTATGTTTTTTTTTGAATTGTTGATTTTTCAATCCTTTTTATTATTTTTGATATACTAAAACCAATTTTTTATGAACTCTCTTGCATTAGTCGCTTATACAGATTTATTAAGACTAAGAAATTACAGCCCCAACACCATCCAAAACTATACAAGTTGGTTTAAAGTATTTCTAAATTATTTTCCGGGCAGAAAACCTTCACAGCTCACGCATAAAGATTTAATGGATTTTCTTGTTTTTTATAGAAACAGCAATGGATGGAGTGCTACTTGCCAAAACCAATTAATTAACAGTATTAAATTTTTTTATGAAGGAGTATTGAAGCGGCCAAAGGAAACATATGATTTACCACGGGCGCAAAAACCAGCATCGCTACCCACTGTTTTTGATGAAAGCGAAATTCTCGCAATTATTAAAGCCACAGAAAACCTAAAACATAAAACCATTTTATGCCTTGCCTATGCTGGCGGGCTAAGGGTTAGCGAAATAGTAAACCTAAAGATTGCTGATATTGACAGCAAACGCATGACCATTACTTTGCGACAAGCGAAGGGCAAAAAAGACAGGCAGATTATGCTAAGCCATAAGCTACTGTTAATGCTTAGGGCATATTACAAACAGCATAAACCTAAAACTTGGATATTTGAAGGACAATTTGGAGAACAGTACAGCACAAGAAGCATACAACTTGTTTTAAAATGTGCAAAAGAAAAGGCTGGAGTGAAAAAAAAGGGAAGCATACATGCATTAAGACATTCATTTGCCACACACCTACTGGAGGGAGGAACTGATTTAATAAGTATAAAAGAATTGCTGGGGCATACCAGTCTTAGAACAACGATGACCTACACGCATGTAAGCAAAACAAAAATTAGTAAAATACAAAGCCCGCTAGATAAATTATGAAAAAATTAAACGAAAGCAGAGTTTCGCAAAGCCAACAGACGGGGTGCGGAATTGCGAAAGTTTTGGTTGGGAAGTTTCGTAAATTTGAATGTTATGTGCAACTCTATTGGCGACCGTGCAACTTTGAACTGACGGGCTTTGAACGAACAATTTTTGGGATTAGTTGGGACAACAACCGACACCGCTTTGAATGCCTACGCTGAAAATAAATTCAATAAAAAAGCCCACCCTCAAAAAAGTTTAAGCCACCGCACAAAACACACTTTCATTTTTTTTGCCACCACACGAAGCCAGCCCGAAAAAAAATGAAAGAGTGTTTTTCCCAACGCTTTGTTTCCTCATTCCGATTTTATGCCTACTTTTGACACTTTAGTCCAAATCAATTTGTCCAATGAATACAGAAGAAACATTTGGTGAATACATCAAGAAGGCAAGAGAGGAAAAAGAACTTCCTCTCCGAAAGGTGGCGGCACATCTTGACATTGACACTTCTACTTTGAGCAAAGTAGAACGAGGTGAACGACCTGCATCACCCGACTATTTGAAACCACTTTCTGAAATTCTTGGACTGGACTTGAAAGAAGTCCAGTCAAAATTTATTGCCGATAAAATCAACAAGGACTTTGGAGGAATGGAACATTTAACTCACGGACTGAAAGCAGCCGAGAAACAAATTAAAAGCAAGAAAAAATAATGTCAACGAAATTTTTTACCAACTCCAACGAGAGAAGTTTA
>JAYTNW010000035.1:0-9086 GCA_043748115.1 Bacteroidota bacterium
CTCGCTTTCAGGGTGGCCCCAATGCTGGACACACGCTTGAGTTTGACGGTATAAAGCATGTGTTGCACACCATTCCTTCTGGCATTTTTAGAGAAGGAAAAATAAATATTATTGGTAACGGTGTGGTCATTGATCCTGTTACTTTTAAACGCGAAGCTGATGCCTTACTTAAATTGGGAGTAGATATAAAAAAGCGGTTGTGGATATCGCGAAAAGCCCATCTTATTATGCCTTCCCATCGTTTGCTAGATGCTGCATCAGAAGCGGCAAAAGGAAAAACAAAAATTGGCTCTACCTTAAAAGGAATAGGCCCGGCTTATATGGATAAAACCGGCCGCAACGGTTTGCGCGTGGGTGATATTGAACGGAATGATTTTAAACAAGCCTTCGACTCTTTGTTACAGAAGCATGCTGAATTGCTGTCGTTTTATAATTACAGAATAAACACCGCAGATGAGCTGGAAGAGTGGATGAGCGGGGCAGAGGCCATCAAGCAAATGACGTTGATTGACGGAGAGTATGAGATTAACAACCTGATGAATTCAGGAAAAAAAATCCTTGCAGAAGGAGCCCAAGGTTCCCTTTTGGATATTGATTTTGGGTCATACCCATTTGTAACCTCCAGCAACACCATTACTGCCGGAGCCTGCACAGGTTTGGGAGTAGCCCCTTCACGAATTGGCGAAGTGTTTGGCGTATTTAAAGCCTATTGCACACGCGTGGGCAGCGGCCCTTTTCCCACCGAACTGGAAAATGAAACGGGCGAATTGCTGAGAAAGAAAGGAAATGAATTTGGAAGCACAACAGGCCGTGCCAGGCGATGCGGATGGCTG
The DNA here is from genome assembly GCA_043748115.1 of Bacteroidota bacterium. Classification (GTDB taxonomy): domain Bacteria; phylum Bacteroidota; class Bacteroidia; order AKYH767-A; family OLB10; genus OLB10. The sequence goes on from JAYTNW010000035.1 coordinate 834, forward strand.
GATTTGCCCGCACTCAACTACACCATTTTGTTAAACGGGGTTACCCAATTAATGATGATGAAGCCTGATGTGTTAAGCGAAATGGAAACACTAAATGTATGCACCTCCTATTTGGTAAACGGCACATCCTCTGATCGGGTACCTTTTGATGTGGTGAGCAATGTTCCCGTTCCTGAATATTCCATGTTGAAAGGATGGAAGGAAAACCTAACCGGCATTACACATGTTAATGATTTGCCGAAAGAAACCGTGGATTATATTCAATTCATAGAAAAACATGTAAAAACGCCCATTACCGTTGTTTCCGTAGGCCCCGATCGCAAACAAACATTTTCTAGATAATCAAGCATTTATTTTTTAATAAAATTTCACTACTGATGGATCGTAAATTTTTATTGGTAAGCCTTTTTAGTGTGCTAGCGCTTCCTCTTTTCGCACAAAAGTTACAGGTGGATACACGACCGATGCAAACCGAAGAGGCACGCACCGCTGATGCATGGATAGCTCACCTTGATCAGGACGTAAGTTATTGCATTGGAACGTACAGTGATTTTATGAAAAAAACATTTAGTGCTAAAATTGATAAGCGCACCAAAAGCGTTTTGTCGGTGAATAAGACGGCTTTCCCTGAAGTGTCCAATTTGCGTATTGATCAGCGCGCTGTGTTTACCCCCGAATCTTCCGGCTCTACAATTGCGTTTATGTTTAGCCCCGGTTATGACATTCATTTTGGTCAACAATTATATAGCGAAGAGTTTTTAAAAGGGGAAACGTTTGTAAAAAGTTATGTAAGGTTTCATTACAAGGTTTTTTACAATGAATTAATAAAAGACCTTAACGATAAAATTAAAAGTAAAAACAAAAGTATCAACAGCAATCAAACACGCATTGATAAAAATAACAAAGCCATAAAGGCAAACGAAGAAGATATTGCTGCAGGTGCTACAGGCGCTGAAAAAATGAAGGAGAAAAACATCAAACTCACGAAAGAGAACGAGGAGCTTTTTGCAGAAATAGAGAAATTGAATACTGAAATTACCAACCTGAATACAGAAATTGGTAAAGCAAATGAGAGCCTTGTTTTAGTTGAAGCATATAAGTAAAGAGCGTTGTCATTTATCATCCACAATCCATAACACCATTCCTCCAAAGAATAAAAAATGAGTAACGAAAAAGAACATATCAAATGCCTAATCATAGGCTCAGGACCGGCTGGATATACTGCAGCTATTTATGCAGCACGTGCAGACCTTAAGCCTGTTATGTATCAAGGTTTGCAACCTGGTGGACAATTAACCATTACCACTGAAGTGGAAAATTATCCCGGATATCCCAATGGCACAATGGGACCTGAAATGATGGAAGATTTTAAAAAGCAAGCCGAGCGTTTTGGTGCCGATATTCGGTGGGGTTATGCCACCAAGGTAGATTTTAGCGGTCCTGTTCACAAGGTAATCATTGACGATGAGAAAGAAATCACTGCCGACAGCGTTATTATTGCCACAGGGGCTTCTGCCAAATGGCTTGGGCTGGAGAGTGAGCAGCGTTTAAATGGTTTTGGAGTATCGGCCTGCGCAGTGTGCGATGGTTATTTTTTTCGTGGGCAGGATGTGGCCATTGTTGGAGCAGGAGATACTGCTGCTGAAGAGGCTACCTATCTAGCTAAGTTGTGTAAAAAGGTTTACATGATTGTTCGCAAAGATGAAATGCGTGCTTCTAAAGCCATGCAGCACAGAGTACAACATACAGAAAACATTGAAGTGCTTTTTGATACAGAAACTAAAGAAGTGATAGGCGAAAAAACAGTTTCGGGAGTTAAGGTGTATAATAGTAAAACCCAAGAGGAAAGGGTACTGGATGTGACCGGATTTTTTGTTGCTATTGGCCACCAGCCCAACACCGAAATTTTTAAAGAGTGGATTGATATGGATGAAACCGGTTATCTTAAAACGGTTCCCGGCACTTCGAAAACCAATGTGCAAGGTGTTTTTGCCACCGGTGATGCTCAGGATAAAGTTTACAGGCAAGCCGTTACTGCGGCAGGGTCAGGCTGCATGGGAGCGTTGGATGCTGAGCGTTATTTAGCTGCTGCAGGTAAGCACTAAAGGATTACCTCGGTTGCTCCATTTCCAAATTTTTCATGCGAGGCATCTTTCCACGTGATGGAAGCATAGTTTTTTAATTCATTCCGGAGTTCCTGTTTTAGTTTTCCGTTGCCCACGCCATGAATAAAAACAATGGATTTGTAGTTGTTCAACAAAGCATGATCCATTTCTTTTCGAATGGCTGCTAACTGTATGTTTAACATTTCTGCATTACTAAGGTGTGTAAAATTTTGTGTAAGCTCCTCAATGTGCAAATCAACTTCTTTGCTGTTTAACAAAACGGCTACAGAGTTTATGGGTTTGCCTTTTTGCTTTAAGGATGACAGTGGCGATTCAAATTTTTTAGAAATTGTCGTTTTGAGGTCTAATCGCTGCTTCAAAATTTCAGTGTCAATTTCATCGCTGATGTTCAGGTCGGCAAGTAAAATTTGCCTTGCAAACAAAGTCGTATCGCCCGATGTAAAAGTTGTACTCAGGTCAGGTAACAAAATAGGCATATCGCGTGACACTGGCCTCTCCATTTTATGACCATCGGATAGAATAAATTGAAGCGTAAAGTGATCCCAATCAATCATGCTTTCACGGCTTTGCGTACATAGGGTTACCTGGTTCCCTGCTGTTAAAATTCCATGCGAGAGCCACTCAGGCTTATTCTTTTTTAAGGCCGTAAAAGAATACAGAATGTTACATGCGGTTTCATTGCACAAAATGTAACTCACCATTCCCGTAAGCACTTGCTGATGCTGCATGGCGGCAGCAAAAAACACCAATGTTTCTTTTTTAATGATAAATGGTACAGCTTTTTTTACAGGGGCTACGGCCTCCGTTTTAACTTCAGGTTTAACAGCACCAATGAATTTTTCTATGATTACTAAATCTTTTACCAATGCATCAATAATAAATCCATCGGTAATTTCTACTTTAACCAAGCCATCAACCTGAATAGCTCTCACAACACCATCTAGTTTGTCATTTAAAAAGCTAACCTTATCGCCTACGTTTATCATAAAGTAAATATATGTTCTTTATAAATAGAAAAAACCTGCCAGGGTATATGCCATGACAGGTTTGCTCAATTAAATTTTATTTTATAATTCTTCTTCCTGGCTTTCTTCGTCACTTATTTCCACATCGTCCAAGTCGGCATCATCTTCTCCTACTTCTCCTTCCAGTGCTTCTGCATCTTCATCTGAGTAGTCGTCAGCAGTGCTTGCGTCACTTGGTTCTTCAGCAGTTTCTTCTTCTAAAAATACACCCTCTTCGTCAACAACAGGAGGTGCTGCTATTACTCTGAATTGTTTTGGCGCTTCACCAACTGTTTTTTTAATGACAGGATAAAGTGCTGTTACATCTGTTGAAGCAATTATTTTTATTAACTCAATATGAAATGTCCAAACTGAATCGCCTTCAATAATAAAATATATTTTTTGATGAGGGTCGGCAATAAAGTTGCTTAGTAGGGCTTTATCCATGGTGGCAATGGCTTTGCCGTCTTTGTCTTTTTTGGGTGCTGAGGCTATTTCACGTCCTTTTTTCCAATTATCAGTACTCATAAAAAAGGAGGAGGAGTGTTTGTCATCAAATGATATGGAACGGAGAATAGCTTCGTGGAAGTCAATAAACTTTTGATTGGAGCGTACCTCAATTTCCCGGTAAACATCTTCATAATCTTCAAACGAAACTTTAAAACGATAAACTGCCATCTGCGGTTGGATTTTATTTTTCAAAAATACGAAGCGAAAAAATCAAAACAAATTCCTTTATCAAATAAATGAAATGGTTACTTACAGAGTTTTCAACGATAAAACCAACGGTGGCAGTGGAGTTTTGGTAGTTGCCGGCAGGGTTAGTCGAGTGCCGAACGGTTAAAAATGATATAGCCTAAATGAAACATCAGACTAAAAGATTTTGCTTTACGGTCGTAATAATTTAGGGTGAGCGCCACCGGCCCAACGGGACTATGGTAAATGGCTGCAGCGGAGGCAATGTAGTACCTCACTGAGAGGGCATCGCCATAATTTGCTCGGTTGGTGGCTGTGCGAATAATTTCCTGAAAAGGTTGGTACATGTAACCTTCCAAGCGAAAATCAACATTGGAGCGAAGGCTGAATATGGATTTATGCCGGTTCCCAAATAATTAAAAGAATGAAAATTTGGAAGAAAAAGTGTTTTTGTTTCCTGCGTTGGGTAAAATCCCTGAGCTTGCAAAATTGTAGCGGTATAATTCGCAAAAAAAGGCTGGCCAGAAAAATTAGTCTCTGAATAAAAACCAAGTTTGAAGCGACCCAGACTGGTAAAATAATTATCGTAAATCAACTTTACCTGCCACCATTCCTTATCTGTTTTGGTCAACATTTTATTTTCAGATCGCGAACCCGGAGTTGTTTTTTCAGAACCATTCACATAACGCAGTCTGATGGTAAGAAAAGTTCCTTGTGTTGGATACATTTTTCTATTTAACGTGTTTCTTTCAAAATTTAATCCAGCCGTGTATCCTTCCAACTTAGTAACATCAGCAGTGTCTGACTTTAAAAAATCAGTTGTTTGATAGTATTGATTTTTGTTATTAAAAAATGCTGCCGTACCAATTACGGTTCCCTTGTTGCGCGCAGGTATGCCAAGGTTAATACCGTATGAAATATCTGTTTTTACAAGATAAGATGGCCTTTCATCCTCTGTGAATGAATTGCTGCTTTTGTAATAGTCAAGCCTATTGAAGATGGCAAAAGGTTCTGTAAAAAAATCAGGCCGCCCCGGAAAATCCAATCGCAGCTTTAATTGGGCTGAGTTGTAAAGTTTACCAAAGTACGTGTTGGCATCTATGCTTAGGCTTTGCCTGCTGAGGATGTTGTATCTCACTCCTATAAATCCTTCGCTGATGGGCCTTGAGGAGAAATTACCACCGATGTCAATTCTCAAATCCGTTTCTGGTTTTACGAAAAGTTCCAGGTCATACATCTTTTTTAGGGGATTATAAATCAACCGTGGAAAAGCATATCGTATGTTTTCATCGGCAGTGAGTTTGAAAAAGCGCTGTTTAAGCTGTTTTAGTTTTAAAGGTTTTCTGTCAGGGTTCAAAATTTTTCTGATGTAAGCGGCTTTACTTTCACTCAGTCCGGGTATCATAATGCTGTCAACAACCAATGGCGGAAAATTTTTCACGTATTCATTTCTTTTGTTCTCCATTTCCTCTTTATACACCCGTTTGGCTATTACAGATTTTATGTAGGGCATTTGCGCCATGGTGGCCGTGTAACCGCTATCCACCATTGCTTCAAAGTTCGAAAAGTCGAACACCCCCATGTCTGAAACGTTTGGTGTAATGAGAATATCATTTTGCCCAGGTAGCGCAATATGTTGGGATTGAATGATCATGTTTTTTAACTGAGAAAAAACATTTCCTTCATAGATCACGTCCGGTCCGCCACTAACGTTTACACCAATCATTATATCTGGGTTAAACTCATTAAGCATAACGTCTGATGGAAAGTTGTTGTAAATGCCACCGTCATACAGCAATTGGTTGTCGGCCGTCATAGGAGTGAGGTAAAGCGGATAGGCCATGGAGGATCGCACGGCACGGCCAAGATCACCACAGTTAAACAACAAGGCACGTTTGTTTTTTATGTCAGATGCCACGCAGCGAAAAGGCACAAACAGGTTGTTAAAATCATAGTCAGCCTGTGCTATGGCCGCATAGGTGTTTTCCATCAATGAAAAATCCACCTGTGAGCTGTTCACCAAGGTGCTTAAAAAGTTCATTCGTAAGGTAGAGTCGTATGACATTTTCACCGTTACCCATGATGCATCTGGCTCTTTCTTTTTAAAATAGTAATCGAGATCTTCATTCAGATTTCCTGTTGACCAGTCTTTGAAGTCATCGCTTAACACAATGTTTCTCATTTGCTCAGGGCTTGTTCCCGTGGCATACATACTTCCCACCAGCGCACCGGCAGATGTTCCGGTTATGTAATCTATGGGAATACCATTTTCCTCTAACGCTTTAATAACGCCAATGTGTGCATACCCTCTGGCGCCACCACCACTTAACACCAATCCAACTTTTTGTGCTGTGGTCCACGAACACATAAAAAAGTTAAGAAGGGTAACAGTAAAAAATATGCGGCTTTTCATGCAGATGCAAAATTACTAAACCTGTTGATTAAATATTCGGTTTTGTAATTGTTTAAAATAAGTCGGTGCTTCCAGTAATCTGCTGCCATACCATGAAAAAAACTCACCTGACACGTTTAGTATCAATGCCTGTGGACAAAGTTTCTTGAATTCAACCATGTGTTTCTCGCGGAATGGATAAGGTTCTGATGAAAGCAAAATAACTTCGGGCTTAAGTGCTTTCACTTCTTCCGAAGATAATTCAGGATATCGGTTTTTGTAGTATAGAACGTTGTCCAGCCCACATCTGTAAAGCATATCGTTAATAAATGTATCACCTCCCGCAGCCATGTAAGGCTTTTTCCAGATCATGTACAAGCATCTTTTCGGTTGTGTAATTTGTTGTTTACTCTGATCAACTTCGTTAAACCCGGCTGTGATCCTGCTGATCATTTCTGCCGCTTTTTCGTGTGCGCCTGTCATTTCACCAATGCAGTGAATGGATTCCAAAGCCTCATGCAAGTTGCCTATGTTGCTTGTCCATACCGGAAAATATTTTCTTAGCTCCTCAATATGTTCTTTTGGGTTTTCTTCTTTGTTGCCAATGATGAGGTCAGGCTTAAGTTGTTTTATTTTTTCAATATCAAAAGTTTTAGTGCCTCCCACATGTTTTACAGATAAAAAAATATCAGGAGGGTAAATGCAATACTTCGTTATCCCCACTAATTTTTCGGTGAGCCCCAGGTCTGCAAGCAACTCCGTTTGTGAGGGAACTAATGAGATGATTTTTTGTGGAACAGTTGGAAGTTCTAAACGGTGATTTGTTTGATCGACATACATAGTCATAGTACGTGTACAGGTGGTTTGGATCTGAAAACTTAGTAATGCTTTGCTTGCTTTTCTGTGTTGCTCTATTTGCAACAGCTAATATGCACTAAAGTTAACAAATATAAGGCACAAAAAAGTCCGCACATGTAATTGTGCGGACTGTTATTAAAATTTGTTTATTTTACTGGTGTACCGTCTATGTTAATTTTATCTCCGGTTTTTAGTGTTATACCGTTCGATACATTGCCAAACTCATCAACGGTACTTCCGTCAGACAATTTGAGTCCGCTTTCTATGGGTGTAACAATGCCATTGGTCACCAATGATGCTTTGCCGTTAATCAATTCAATGTGCTCATTTACCTTTGTTGAGGTCAAAGAGCCAGTAAAGTCAGCAAGTTCACCTGTTTTCAATTGAAATGAAGTGCCATCAGCATGCTTCACAACTCCGCGGGCATCAACTGTGGTTCCGTTGCCAAGCTCTTGCATCCCGATAATTGGGTTTACTTTTCCTGCTTTAATGTAATAAGCAACATCATTACGAGTAAAAAAACCTTCTGTAGGCACTGTGATTTTGGCCTCCTGTGCAATTATTACAGAGGAAAATCCCAATAAAGAAACTAATGCGATGAATACTGTTTTTTTCATTTTTCTGAATTTTAGAAACTAAAAGTACAAACAATGCACGTAAAAAACAATCATTATTATTTTTTTGGATCGTAAATAACGTTGTTCCCACGATTTTTACCCGAATACAGTTTATTCCGTGTAGCCGGTTTTTCGTTAGCAGATGTGCTTGCCGGAGCGTTTGGATCAACAACAGCACCTGTGGAGTCAGTAGTTACCGAACCGTCTGTTGTGGTAGTTCCATCAGTACTTCCTTCAGTAACAGGAGCTGTTCCGTCAGATGAGGTAGAGTCTGTTTGTGCCATAGCGATGCTACTAAACATAACGAATGAGCCAACGGCCAATGTGGTTTTTAAAATCTTATGCATTTTTTTTAGCTTTAATAAGGTTCAAATGTAAGAATTATTAAGCCGCAACGGCTGATGAAAACATGAACTTATTTACAAGATATTAACGCTACTCCTCAAAATATAGTGCCTGCACTTGTTCCTCGCCTTTAATTTCATTTATTCTAACCTGCAACACCTGACTTTTTCTACTTGCAAACACTTTTTAAAACGTCAATTTGGCTGTTTGAATTT
>JAYTNW010000036.1:0-11047 GCA_043748115.1 Bacteroidota bacterium
AGAAATTTACATTTTGTTTTTACTAAATAAAGTACGCTAAAGGTAAAGAAAAGCTTGGGTGCTGCACCTCCGCTCCGGCCTCTACTTAACAGAGGTGAGAAAAGCGCAGCCAACGCGGCAAGATGGGTATTGGCAACCAGTGCCGCAATGCTTTGGTGGTTTTACAAAATTTTTATATAATTTTTGTTGCGCTTTTGCTTCGCCATTACCTAAAAAAATGGCAATAGCAAACTGAAACATACAAGTAACAGGGTTGTTAAACTTTTCATGTGGGTTGTTATTGGTAAAGTAAATGTAAGGTTTTTTAGTAATAATCAAAGGAGTTGTTACCCATATTAGATATAACCACAAGCAATAAAAGTGAAGCAAAAGAAATTGTGTTTTATGGTGCCATCCCCTGTAATAATTGTTTTCAGTTATTCGAAACCACAGAAAACGTGTACTATGAAAATAGTGAAATGATGATTACCTTTACAACAAACTTTTACAAAAGGTGAATGTTTATTTATCTTAAGATAGATTTTTGAAAAACTACAATTAGTTATTACCATGGCAAAACTCAAATTAAAAACGACCTTGCACCGGAAAGATATAAAAGCCGTTTGGACCTACATTGTTGTGCGCGATGCTGCAGGTGTTTTTAGCACATCCAAACCCATTCCTGTAAAAGGCAAACTTGATCACCTCGAAATAGAAGGCATTTTGCAACCCGTCAGTGACGGTTCGCACTGGCTCAACATTAAAAAAGAATGGTGTGAAGCCATCGGCAAATCCATTGGCGATACTGTGACGGTAGAACTTGAAAAAACCACTATCACTGAAGTAAAAGGCGCTGCCACCAAAAAATAACCTTTTCATTTCTCGTTTTACTCATTCATCATTTGCAATAATGATTTTTTTCAATCGTTTCTTGCCACACCGCATCTTTCATGATTATACGCAAAATACTACTTTCCTTTGGCCTTGCATTGCTAACCATTTCTTGCTGGTGCGATCCACTGGCTAAGGGCTTCAAACGCCTTCGCATTTACGATTATTTTCAGGCTAAAAAACTTTTTGAAAACGCTCTTAAAAAGAAAACAGCCGGTGCCTCTTATGGATTAGCCGTGATATACACCACGCCCAACAATCCTTTCTTCAACACGGATTCGGCATTAGTTTATATTGTACGTGCGGAGACAGCTTACCTGCAAACATCAGCAAAACAAAAGCGGTATTTGGCAGAGTTGGGCGTTGATAAAAAAGCCATTGATGTTGCCAAAGACAGTGTGTGCTCAGTAGCCTTTAAGCAAGCGCAGCAAGTAAATGGCATAGTGGCACTTAACTCTTATCTTCAAAATTTTTCTTTCTGCACATTTTTAACTGATAGTGCTTCGCGACTGCGTAATGCACGCGCCTATGCGGAAACAAAAGCACTCAATACATCTGCCGCCTACCTGCAATTCGCTACTCAATACCCTTCTGCTTTAGAGCATACGGATGCCTTAAGCCGCTATGACGAACGTATTTTTGAGGAAATAACAGCCACTAAATCTATTTCATCCTTTCAACGCTTTTTAAAAGAGCAGCCCGGCAATCCATACGCCTTGCAAGCTGAAAAAATGATCTACCAATTAAGTACTGTCGGAAAAACCATTGATCAATACAGAAATTTTATTAAACAATTTCCCGGTAACCGTTACATAAGCCAGGCTTGGCAGGAGATTTACACCCTGTACACTGCCACTTACAGGGAAAATATTCTCGCTGATTTTAAAAAAGATTTTCCTGATTACCCATTTGCGGCAGCATTGGAAAAAGATTACAAGTTACAACGTACTTTTTTTGTTCCGGTAAAAGATAACGAAGGCTGGGGCTATATCAATGAAGACGGAGCGGAAATGATAAGCCCACAATATGAGGAAGCGCAACTTTTCTCTGAAGGATTGGCGGCTGTGGTTAAGAATGAAAAATACGGCTTTATCAACAAACAGGGAGAAACAACCATCCCTTTTGAGTTTGACGATGCTGAACCTTTTAAAAACAATATGGCTGTGGTGGTAAAAAATGAAAAGTCAGGTTTGATTGACCGAACAGGAAAACTTCTTGTTCCATTTGAATACAATGACCTCACAGATCCCGTGGATGATATTGCTATTGCTGTTAAAAATGACAAAGCGGGTTACATCACCAAACATGGAAAAAAACTTACAGAAGCTATCTTTGATGCAACAACAGATTTTCGTAATGGATATGCTATCGTAGCAACAGATGACCGCTATGGTGTGCTAAACATGTCAGGGCATTTTACCCTCGATCCGCAATACGATGAGTTGTTTTTTTTATCAGACACTTTATTAAAGGCACTGAAAAATGATCACTGGGGTATTGTTGACCTCATGGGAAAAACGATCGCTCCTTTTGAATACGATGCTTTGGGTGACACGTACGAGAACCGGATACTGGCAGTAAAGAAAGGCAAAGCCGGTTTCCTTAATGGCAGCGGAAGTCCTGTCATTCCGTTTCAGTACCCTTTTACAGAACAGATGCTGGGTACAGCAAATTTTAGTAACGGCTATGCACGCTTGTCGCAAAAAAACAAAGCAGTAGTCATTGACACTTCCGGCAACAAGCTTCCCTTGAATACGTTTGAAAGCATAGGCAATTTTTCTGACGGCCTTATTCCTGTTCGCAAAAACAAAAAGTGGGGCTACGCGTCAGCAAATGGTGGTTTAAAAATTGAAACGCGGTATGACATGGCGCAAAGCTTTATCAGGCATCGCGCTGTTGTTACTCAAGGAAAATTACAGGGAGTAACAGACACTGAAGGAAAAACAGTGATACCAGTTTTATTTGACAAGGTGATAAGTAAGGGAGATTATTTTATAGTTTCCTCCAAAGGAAAAAGTGGCATTGTAAACCGTGATGGAAATACAGTAGTAGGAATTTTGTATGATGAGTTTGAGTTTATCAACTCTTTTATAGTTAAAGCTAACAAGAATGGTTCTGCAGAATATATCAACCTTAAAACTGAAAAAGTGATCAGGAAAAACTGACCGTTATTCTTAAAACTTCATGTCCTTAATGTTCAACTGCAAATCAGTGTTGCCGTTGAACGAATTTTCTTCCAAATGATAACAAACTTCAAAAGGTTGGCCTGATTTTACGGCAGGCAGAAATTCAGCCATTTGAAAAGCAATGCCATGATACGTTACCGGATGCCCCTCCTGTGAAACAGAAACTTTAAGGTGTTTCCTATCCTGACCCACTTCTTTGCTGTTACCGTTTTTACTCATCACATTTTTTGTGATAAAAACTGGCGACATGTTTTCAGGTCCGAATGGGGCAAACTGCTTTAACACATCGAAGAAATTTTTAGTGATCTCCTTAAAGTTAAGTTCCGCATCAATTTCTATTTCCGGTGTGCGCATGTGCTCTTCAATGGTGGAAGAAACAATGCGTTCAAATTTTTCTTTAAAAGCCTCTAAGTTTTCAGGTTTCATGGTAAGGCCTGCTGCATACATGTGCCCCCCAAACTGATCAAGCAAATCACTGCATGACTCAATGGCGTTGTACACATCAAAATCTTTTACTGACCTTGCTGAGCCGGCAATGTGGCCATTACTGTCAGTAAGCACAACAGTGGGGCGATAAAATTTTTCGGTAAGCCGTGAAGCCACAATTCCAATAACACCTTTGTTCCATTCGCCATTGTACACCACCGTGCTTCTGCGATCCTGAAAAGCATCATCTCTATGAATAATTTCCAGTGCCTGCTCGGTAATGTTTTTATCAAACTCTCTTCTTTTATCGTTATTCTTATTTATGGTTTCACTTTCAATTGAGGCTTGGTGTGCCGTGTCAGAAATTAATAACTCCACAGCTTGCTTGCCATGCTCAATGCGACCGGCAGCATTAATTCGAGGTGCTATAATAAAAACAATGTCAGTAACGGTAAGATCGCGCTTAATGCCATTCATCTCCAGGATGGCTTTAATGCCAGGGCGAGCCAGCTTGTTTAGTTTTTGAATACCGTAATAAGCAAGGATCCTGTTTTCGCCCACCACAGGTACAATATCAGCAGCAATGCTGATGGCTACAAGGTCAAGCAATTCAAAAACCTTTTCACTGCTTATATTTTGTTTAATAGCAAATGCCTGCAATAATTTAAACCCAACACCACATCCAGAAAGTTCCTTAAACGGATATGGACAATCCACCTGCTTGGGATCGAGCACGGCAAACGCTTTGGGAACCTCAGCCCCAGGGCGATGGTGATCGCAAATTATAAAATCTATTCCCTTTTGGCTGGCGTAATCAATTTTGTCAATGGCTTTTATTCCGCAGTCTAAACAAATGATCAACGAAAAACCATTTTCTGATGCCCAATCTATCCCTTGTGTGGATACTCCATAGCCTTCCACATATCGGTTTGGAATATAAAAATCGCAACTGTGCAAATACTCTTTCAGGAAAGTATATACCAATGCAACTGCAGTGGTGCCATCCACATCATAATCACCGTAAATTAAAACCTTTTCCTTATTGGCTATGGCTATTAAAATTCGCTCAACTGCTTTATGCATGTCTTTCATTAAAAAAGGGTCATGCAATGCCTCTAGCGATGGCCTAAAAAATGATTTTGCTTCTTCGTAGGTTTTTATTCCGCGTTGCACCAACAGGGTGGCTAAAACAGGATTAATGTTCAACTCTTTTGACAAAGCCGAAACACAATCCACATCGCCTTGAGGTTTAAGTACCCAACGTTTACCCATGAGTTTAAATGCCACTGTTTTTGCAGTTGTGCAAATATAACTTAAAGTAAACGATTAGCTTGTTGTCAGCAATCGTCAGCTAGTGCTTACCGCAATTTTGTTATGGCTGATAAACCAATTTAGTTGTTTTGGTGAAGCCTGCTGATGACAATTTCACAAAATAAATTCCTGAGGCAAGGCTTGTATTCGAAAGATCGAGGTTAACGGCATAGGTCCCTGCAGGTTTTGAATCACCGGCTGAAACAATGGTAGCCAGCTCCTCTCCGCGTAACGAATACAGTTTCATTGACACCTGACCTGCTACAGGCAGTGAATACTGAATGGTAGTTTGAGCACTGAACAACGATGGCATGGCCACCATGGTTCCTTGTGTTGATTTTATTTCGTCAACAGAAACAGTGAGGAAATGTGCAACAATGGTATCAGAGTTAGTGAGCATCACCAAAGCAGATGGCGATGTGGGAGGATTAATGGTTTGTGTATTGGCGGTCCAGTTTACAAAATTGTAACCGCTGTTGGCAGTCGCATTAAGGTTGTTGTTAATGTTACCAAAGTAAGTTCCGCTCCAAGGTAAATTAGATAATGCTAATGAATTAAACTGCACGGTGCCAGCTGTAATTGGGTCAGCGGTAACGGTAACATTGTAGGGGCCTATTAAATTATAGCAACTCATAAATCCTGATTGAACTGCTGCACAACGGGCAATAATGAAATTCCGCAAGGAGGTAACATTGTTTTGCCAATCACTATATAAGCCTGACCAGCGGGTACAATGTGCCGGCATTTCCGGTGTAATCAATGCCACGGTGCTGTCAAATTTTGGCAATAAGTTGTCGCAGCTAAAGGTGGTGTTCCAAAGATCAATCATGCGAGTTATATAGTACTGATTAAAGCCCGGGTTTTGGCGCAGTGCTAGCAAAATGCCAATATGGTCTTCCGGATCATCGTTACCATCAAGCGTTTCAGGATCGCAGGGATCTGCTGAGGGTGTTGTGTTGGGAATGTGTGTGTAATTTATGTAGTGTCCATAAGTGGCATCGTTATCCCAAAGTGTGTAACCCCATTTTAAATGGGTGCCTGTGGAGTCAAGCCCACGCCACCATGCAGTGTTCCAGTTAAGCCAATCGCTGCAAACCGTAAACATATTCACAGCCACATAATCCACTAAACTATTTACATCCAATCTGTCGGTTACATATTGATAATCGGCAGGCACAGCCATGTTATGCGTTAAAATGTAATTACGAAGGGCATCCCATTCTGTTAAAGCAGCCTGTCCGCCATACTCCGCCCATGTATTTCCCCACGTTTCAATGTAATAAAGATGATATTTATCCTGTCCATGGTAATACTCGGTGTTATCATGGTCATCAGGGTTGTCTCGTAAATCATAAACTCCCCAATATTGTCCGTTAAGGTAAACCACACATTTAGATCCTCGCCTTGCATCCACATTCAACCCATCCTGCAACACGGTGTTGTGGATAAATGCATCGCGTAAATGAGCACTACCTGCATTTTGAGGGCTATAGTCAGCAGGAAAATTGTCATCGCCTGCTGCACGTAAAATAATGCGCTGGTAATTATCACGTGCCGAGGTATTAAAAAACACTTCTTCTAGTGAATGGTTGTACCCCATTTCATCGCGCGACACAAAATCAAGACTGCGCTGGCTGTTGGCCCACGAGTCTTTCCCATGCTTATTAAACTCCCCATAAGTGTGTGTGGTACGCTGGCCATTCACATCAAAATATTCAAAGGTGCCCTGTGGTTCCAGATATTGATTAACATCGTTGGCAAGGTCGGGCAATTGCGTAGCCGAAACCGACACCACAGGAAGCGTGTGAGTAACGCCAATAAAATAGGTGGAATAACGTACAAAGCTTGGCAACACCGCTGCTGCGTTAACGAAGGTCATGGCTTTTAAAACCTTGGTAGTTGAAATGGTGATTGGAGCGGTGTACACTGGAGAAACAGATAGCGGTGCACTACCATCAAGGGTGTAGCGAATGGTGGCATTGGGTTCTGTGGTAGTAATAGCAACTGTTACTGTGCCAGGATAAAAACCTGCTGACACGCTAAAGTCTGGCTTGTCGGCATATCCGCTATAAGATGCAACGGCATTGTTAGACGCATTGGGAGTAGGCGAAGTAAATATAGCCCACACAGCTGCACCGTTTTGTTGGCGTCCGTAGGAATGGCCTAACTTGGTTTTTTGGCTTATCTCTATCACATCAAGCCTCACTCCGTTGGGGTCACTGAGCACCACAAACTCATTGATATTCTTGGTTTGCTTGAGCGAAAAATTGGTGTGGTAAGAAATGCCTACTACTTCATTGCGTCCTGATGCCCAAAATCGCAAAAACCCATTTGCGTTAATCATAATGGAAGAAGGCATTTGCCACTTGGTATTATTTAGGCTGTCGTCACTCAAATAATATCCGCCTAAATTAATAGGAATCGCTGTAGGGTTATACAACTCAATCCAGTCATTGTAATCATTATGGTTATCTACATACTGTGACAAATTGGAGGCAGAGAATTCATTGATCACAACCTGTGCATCAGAAGACTTTGACACAAAAAAACTCAGGCACACACTGCAAAGCAGCATAAACACATATTTGTTTTGCATAGTACTAATTAATTTTAGAGGATGATAATTTAATTGGGTTACTAAGGTAGGTGTTTTAATCTTACCTGCAAACACAACAAATCGTAGAAATTAACTTACCCTATCCCCCTCGAAGGGTATGATTGGTAAAAGGATGCCTTACGATCTTCAAATATCCTATGCAAAAAAAAGTCGCATCAGCATAGCATTCTTTAGGCGTTTAGTACTGCATCCTTGGTGGTAAGTCATCAATAACTAAAGTTGAGGCTTGGGCGAATGAATTTAATTATACCTTTAACCCAAATTATAATCCCTGAAACTAGCCAGTGAGCGACCTGCCTGACATACAGATCAGCCAAAAAAATTCTGCTTTTGTTTTAGTCCTTCGCAAAAATTCAATTCGAATTTGCATCAGTAATTTATTGTCTTTTCCTTATTATTTCTTGCAGAAGGAACTTTTTTTAGGGATAGCAACAATCAACACTGATCTCTCTCTAATACCAATTAAAAATACCCAACTATTATGAAAAGAATTGTTTTTAAACTGATTGCGTTATCGCTATTGCTGATACCTCGAATATTGCTTGCGCAAGTACAAACTGTTGTGCAGTTTGGACATGATTTCCCAGTCACAGAATTATGTTACAACGGAAACGGAAAAATTTTAGCCAGCACTGATGGGTTAACAATCAAATTATGGGATATGGGAACCGGTATGGAGTTTAAAACATTATCTGTTGGAGAAGGGCAGTTTTGTCGCATCACCCACTTACAATTTATTAATGGTGACAACCCTTATGCAATTGCTTACCTGTACAATAATAAAATAGTTTATCAGGACGTAATGACTGATGAATTGTTGGAAGGAAGCAGCATTAGGAAAAGAACTGCTGATAGCCTCAGCATTGACGAGAAATTAGACAAGAAATACCCTAATAAAGACAAGGACTCAACTCAACTTAAGAAGTATTTCAAAGATCTAAATGAATTTAACGAAAATGGCCTTGAGCGTTGGAGAGCAATAGAGAAACAGGTACCCTACAATTGCATAATGCATGATGAGAGTGGAAACCTTAGAGCTTCAAAACGAATGCAGGTGTTTACAAAAAAAGAGGTGGACGCAATCAACAAAAGAATAGAGGAAATTAAAGATGAAAATAAATCCATTGCTAAAGGCAATGAGAAAAGGATTAAAAAAGGACAGGCACCATTGCCGGAAATACCGTTGCCGCAGGTGCCGGCCATCAACGAAAAACTAACGCTTCTTGAATTGAGTGACACTAAAAACAATGAGCCCAAACTTGTAATAAATATTGACAAAACGATTGAAGAACCTAAAACCGCTGTGCAGTTAGATATGCATCTGAGTGCTGACGGGAAAATACTTGTTAACGGTAACCGCATTTACGATGTATGTGAAGGCAGTCTAAATCAGGGTAAGGAAATCGGTCGGTTTGGCACTGATAGCATTCCAGCATGGTCATGGGTAGAGATAGCAAAGAACAGACAATATCTTGTTTCAGCAAAAAACGACACTTTGCCCGGAGCTCAAAATATGTTTGTATGGAACCTTAAAGGATTAACAATACCAGGTTCTCAGCAAAACAACAATTCTACATCGGCTACTAGCGCACTGCCCCTTTTGTACAAAGTTAACTGCGAGCCAGTAAAAAAGATCATACTAACCCCAGACGGTGAACATATTATTACCCTGCATTTTAACAACAGGCTGCGTTATTGGAAGTTGAGTGACGGGCAGGAAGATCCAGCGTTTTTTACACGTTTCAATGCCTCTATTTCTGGAAGTGAAATTGAAAACATGAATGCTATTGCCGTTAATGCTTTAACACAAACTGTTGTAACCGGCAGCTATAGTAAAAAAACATATAGTACCGCTTTACATGTGTGGGATATTAAAACAGGAACGTTAGCGAAAATAGCGGGCGCCAAAATAGCTCCAGTAAAAATTTCTGCTTTGCAACTTTTAAATGATACGCTGTTGATTAAGGAATGGGAAAATAATTGGCAGATAAAACAGGACTCCATCATTCATATATCACAACAAACGCAGGCTCCTTTGGGTTTAAGGAATTTAAATATTTTAAATGGAGAAGCGCGAACTAAAAAAATTGATAAAGACTATATTTTTAGTCCAAATTGGCATTTATACATTAAAGCCGGCAGTGCCAAAGACAACAAGACGCTTTACAAATCATTTGCAGGCAAAGAGAATAAAATTTTACTTGAAAAAAGCACCAACTGCACCGAATTTGCATTTGACGCCAAAGACAAATTTGTTGCAGGCATTAAAGCCGACAGTGTGATGCTGTGGAATGTATCAAATGGAAAAATTGCCAAACGTTTAGGTTACAGTCTTCCTGTTACAGGAATTGCATTTGATGATGAAGGCAACAAATTACTTACCATTTGCGATGGGAACTATGTTGAAGTACTAAATGTACAAACCATGCAAACTACAGGGATCACCGCAAAGGAAACGCGGCAAAAAATCGCTGATATTTTTAATGTAATAGGACAAGTAAAAGACATTAAAGAAAATGTGGATGAAAAAACTTCTAATCCTCACAATCCTGATTCGTGGGTCCCTAATGATAAGGAAGGGGATGCTGCTGGTGATGATGCGAGAGATATGGCAGCTATGCTAAATAAATCATCAAAACTTAAAACCCCTTATTTTGAAAAAGGAATATGGAGTAATGATGGTAATCAACTTTTTTTGTGGCGTGGAAATGGGTACGAGATGTATCATTACAATTTTTCGAAGCAAGGATTTGATATTACAAAACCAGAGATATTTCGTTACCTATTAAGTTTTGGCGCCATGCAGGAAGGGGGTAGGATGGCATACCATAGCATACCCGACAACAAAAACTCATATGATGATGATCAGGCACGCGAGTTAATTAGATATATGCTGGAAACAGAACGTATGTCGAAATACAGTTCCATCAATAAAAATTGGACCCATTTTGCCATTAATATAAAGCCGCATTCAGATAAAAGAACAATTGAAATTACCAGCCTTGTCGATGGGAAATCGTTTTCGGTAAAAGATAAATCCGTGCCAATTGGAAGGCCGTACCTAAGCCCTTCTGGTCGCTATCTTGCAGCCAGTAGTAGCGGTCACAGATTTCAGGTAATTCGTTTGTGGGATCTCCAGAATAAAGCTCTTATCAAAACCTTAATCGGCCACTCGGGCGAAATCACCTTTAGCGAAGATGAAACTAAACTTATTTCAAGCGGTAGTGATAGACAATTAATGGTTTGGGATATTGAAAAAGGCGGCAGTGTGGTTAACAAACCACTTTTCAGCTTTGTTGCCATTAAAGGAACAGATGAATATATTATTTACACCCCTGAAGGTTATTATATGTCCACTCGCGGTAACGCCAATGCTATTGCCTTTCGCTTTAAAGACAGAGCTTATCCGTTTGAACAGTTTGATGCAATATTCAATAGGCCTGATATTGTGGTGCAAGCACTTTCGGTTTTAAGTGCTCAGACAGATACTTCCGTAATCAGCCTTTATCGTGAGGCCTATGAAAAGCGTATTGAGAAAATGAAACTTAGCAAAAGCAACATTGAAATGCTACAAAGCACTTTGCCTCCAATTGCCAACATAAAAGGTCGCGACAAATTACCTGTGGCTACGGATAAC
>JAYTNW010000037.1:0-3616 GCA_043748115.1 Bacteroidota bacterium
CAGGGTCGGAGAAGGGCAAGTCAAATAATTCGAGATGACGCAAAGTAAGTGTGAAACGAAAAGGTGCCTTTGCCAGCCGCTGTGTAATACCGGCCTCTATTTCAACAGGCAAAGGTTCATCGTTACCAGCGGTGTATGATTTTAATTGTTTGCCGCCATTGCGCACCACCAATGCCGCTGATGTTCGTTTGTTTTTGCTCACGTAGTTAATGCCGATATCAGCTGCTAACCCAAATGCATTGTAGGTGTCAAGGTGGCTGTAAATTCCTTTAATGGTAGCACCAATAAACAAGATGGAGTCAATGCCAACGGGCCGCACATATGAGATGTTAAGGGCATAATCTCCACCTGAAAAAGTGCCAAGTTGAGTAGCGGTTTCATCAGTGCGGGTAAAATCGCCATAGCCAACAAATTGCATACCTGCAGAAAAAGTACCGAGTTTGTCAAACGTATTCGCAAAACCTACATAGCCGTGTTTAATGTCAGCAAAATAAGGATTGTAGTTAAACGTAATCTGCTTGTGCATGTCAGGGTTAAGCAAAGCCGGATTGTTAAGTGCTGTGTTAAGATCGTTGTCTCTAATGGAAATTATATTACCTCCTAAAGCCGCCTGACGGGCAGATGAGGTAAGGTCTAAAAATCTGAAAGTTGAATTGCCTCCAATCTGTGCTTTAGCGAAAGTTGATAAAGCAATACAAAGAAAGGATAGAGCAAATTTTTTTTTCATAGTTTCAGGGAAATGCTTTTTAATAACGCAGAAGCATGTGGTTTATTATCAGTATTTTTTTTAATCTATTTACCGTATAATGGGAATGCCACCATCATGGCGTTAACATCATTTCGCACTTCTTCAATAACCGTTTCTTTGTCATGGTTAATTACCACGCGATCCACCAATTCCACAATTTTACGCATGTCGTTTTCTTTCATTCCACGCGATGTCATGGCAGGTGTGCCCACGCGAATTCCAGAAGTAACAAAAGGCGATTGTGTGTCAAAAGGCACCATGTTTTTATTTACCGTAATGTCGGCTTGCACAAGTGCGTTTTCTGCCTGCTTGCCAGTTACGTTTTTAGTGCGGAGGTCAATGAGCATTAAATGGTTGTCGGTGCCACCGGAAATTACTTTGTAACCGCGCTTTACAAATTCTTCTGCCATTACTTTTGCATTTTTAATAAGCTGTAGGCAATACTCGAAGTAGTCGTCAGTGAGTGCCTCCCCAAAGGCAATGGCTTTTGATGCGATAACATGTTCCAGCGGCCCACCCTGTGTTCCCGGGAACACGGCACTGTCCATTAAGGCTGTCATCATGCGTGGTTCTCCTTTAGGCGTTTTTAGTCCCCATGGATTTTCAAAATCTTTTCCCATCATGATGAGTCCTCCGCGAGGGCCCCTTAGTGTTTTATGGGTGGTGGTGGTCACAAAATGGCAATGCTGCATGGGGTCGTTAAGCAATCCGCGTGCTATAAGTCCTGATGGGTGAGAAATGTCTGCCAGCAGCAGTGCACCAACACTATCAGCGACTTCACGCAGTAACTTGTAATCCCAGTCGCGCGAGTAGGCCGAAGCCCCACAGATGATGAGTTTAGGTTTTTCTTTTTTGGCTATATCGGCTACTTTGTTAAAGTCAATGGTGCCAGTGTTTTCTTCTACACCATAAAAAGTGGGACGGTATAATTTCCCTGAAAAATTTACCGGGGAGCCGTGTGTTAAATGCCCGCCATGCGATAGGTTAAAACCTAAAATGGTATCGCCCGGTTGCAAACAAGCCAGCATCACAGCAGCATTGGCCTGTGCTCCTGAATGAGGTTGTACATTGGCCCATGTAGCGTTAAAAAGTGTTTTGGCGCGATCAATGGCAATTTGTTCTATTTCATCCACCACCTCACATCCACCGTAATACCTTTTGCCCGGAAGTCCTTCTGCATATTTATTGGTAAGGCATGTGCCCATAGCATCCATCACCTGTTGGCTCACAAAATTTTCTGATGCAATCAGCTCTATGCCGTGGCGCTGGCGGTCCAGTTCTTGTTTTATCAGCTTAAAAATTACGGTGTCTTTTTTCATTCGTATGTTGTTTCTTGATTTTTGTTGTGTGCTTATTGTTGCTTGCAACGTTAGCTAAAGTCTATTTCTGTGCTGTCGCCAATGTTAAGGCTTTGGCTAAGGCCTTTGAGGTAGGAGTCGCTTCCTACAACTGAGTGGTGCAATACTGCCGACTCTAACTGCGAATAAGATCCAATAATAGAGTCTTTAATAATTGATTTTTTTACAATAGAATTTTCTCCAATGGAAACATGAGGGCCAATGATGGAGTCGGCAATGTCGCAATTATAGGCAATGCTCACAGGAGGTATAATGATGGTGTTTGGAAATTCCTGCAATTTTTTTTCAGCATCTTCCAACCGGTCAAGTAAGGTGGCATTGGTTTCCAACAAACTGTCTTTGCTTCCGCAGTCAAACCAGTTGCCCACTTGAAACACTCCTGTTTTTTCTCCTTCTTCAATCATGCGCATTATGCCATCGGTTAAATGATATTCATTGCGCGTTTTTATTTTGTTGGCAATAAAATAGTCTATTGCATTAAACAGCTTGCCTGCTTCTTTTATAAAATAAATACCTACCAATGCAAGGTTTGATTTCGGGATAATGGGTTTTTCGTAAACACGTGAAACAAATCCTTCGTCATTCAATTCCACCACACCAAAGTTGCGTGGGTCATCCACCTTTTTTACTCCAAGCAAAGAGTGTTTAGCATGGCGAAAAAGGGCAATGTCAAAATCAATAATGGTGTCGCCAAGCACTATCAGTATCTCGTCTTTTGCATGAACAAAATCTTTTGCACACCACACTGCATGTCCTGAACCTTCACGTGGTTCTTGCACCACAAATGATGTTTTCATGTCAGGGTATTTGGTTTTCACAAATTCTTCGATCTTGTTTCCAAGATAGCCGATGATAAAAACAAACTCATCGTAACCGGCATGTACAAAATAATCTATGATATGTGCCAATATAGGATTTCCGGCAACAGGCACTAGCGTTTTTGGCTGCGTGTGTGTGTGTGGCCTAAGTTTGGTGCCGATCCCTGCAACGGGAATAATAATTTTCATTGGTGTAAAAAATCGGATGTAAAAATATTAAAAGAAACAATGCCTATGATTTGAAACGTTGAAGATGTGAACATTTGAACTTGTGATGATGTTAGGATAACGAAGTAAGTGTAAAACTTTAAAAAATGGTATAATATGATACTGCTTTTTTTGTTAAAGTTGCAGCCGTTATGATGACAAATCGCATCACGGGTTTATTTAAAATTCAATATCCTATTATACAGGCCGGTATGATATGGTGCAGCGGTTGGGAGCTGGCCGCTGCGGTAAGCAATGCGGGAGGACTGGGCATCATTGGTGCCGGTTCCATGTATCCGCATGTTTTAAAGGAGCACATTGAAAAGGCAAAAAAAGCAACGGAGAAACCTTTTGCTGTTAACGTTCCACTGTTGTATCCCGACATACAGCAATTGATGGAAATTATTATTGAGCAAGGAGTTAAAATTGTGTTTACTTCAGCTGGAAACCCGGCAACATGGACATCACTTTTAAAAGAAAAAGGG
>JAYTNW010000038.1:0-3444 GCA_043748115.1 Bacteroidota bacterium
GTACCGTTATCTACAATTATACAAAACAGCTCAGACTCCAATTCCTTGAGGGCGTCTTTAAAAAAAAACTGGTCATCAAGGTCATCTTCTATCAACAATATATTTTTATAAAGGTACATGAGTTGTTTTTAAATTATTAAAAAGTAACGTCAGCAAAAATCCGAATAATTACTTCTCTTGCCATTATGTAGATTACAGTAAATGATATAGATTTTACTGATAATGCATTATTTAGTCGAGGTAATTTCCTGTATGGTTTTTCTTCTTCTCTCCTTAAGTTTTTTAAAATAGGAAGGAGCAAAACCGGTTACTTTCTTAAACTGGGCAGAAAAATGAGAAACATTGCTGTAAAAAAGTTTTTCGGCCACTTCAGAAACGGAATAGTCGTCAAGCAAAAGCATTTCTTTGGCTTTTTCCATTTTAATTCCATTCATATAATGTGTAATGGTGTTAGCCTCAATCTCCGTAAAAATGTTCGACAAATAATTGTAATCGTATTTTAAACGTTCACTTAAAAAATCAGAAAAATTAACCGATGGCCTTTTCGTGGCGTTTACATAGTCAACAATGGCTTTTCTGATTTTTTCAATTATAACACCTGATTTTGTATCAATAAGCTCAAGTCCTGCCTTTTGAATTTCTTTACGTAACTTCTCTTTGGTAGCAGGCAGCAGCTCTTCTTTTATTTCAGCCTCTCCCAATTCAACTTTTACTGGCTTTAATCTAAGTTTCTCAAGGGTTTCTTTAACAACAACCTTACAGCTTTCACAAGCCATGTTTCTGATATAAATTTTCATAAGGGATTAATAAAATAGTTAGTTGGAGGATGTAATAATCGCATCAAAACTAAAGAACAGCAAAACATAAAAATAAAAACAGTAATAATCATAACGACCAAGTGTAACAAAGGACCTTCACCCGTCATTTTGTTTTTAACTCGCAACCCATTACTTTTGACTGCTTCGAGAACAAGTGATAAAAACCACAATAATCTGTTTAATATAAAGTTATGGAGCCAAAACGTTTGGTTAAAGGCGAAAAAAAACTATTCGGTGTATGTAGCGGATTAGCAAATTATTTTGATATAGATCCAACCATAGTCAGGGTATTATTTCTTATTGCTGTTTTGGGATTGGGCACCGGCATCCTTGTTTACATTATTCTGGCCGTTATAATGCCCGATCATTAACCCATTTTAATACAAGGCTATTTGCAAAGCCGTTATTGTAAGGCGAAAGTAAAATTGTGGGCAAGCATTACCTAACTGTTAAAAAAAATAAAAATATTAGCCTAATTTGCCAGTTTTGTTTATACTTGCCCTCCCATAATTTTATGGAAAATCAAATAATCATCAATCATAATTAACATCTGAATTTTTAAACTTAAATTAAAACGAACATGAGTTCAACAAACACATCCGGTGGTGGTTTAAAGTCCATCTTTGCTGCTTTGGTAATTGTAGCGGCATTTGTTATTTCATCATTAATATTTATTTTTATTATGGGTAACCCTGCAAACTTCGCAGAAAACGACCCTGCAAATCACCCTATAAATTACTTAGGCACCATCCATAAAGGAGGAGTTATTGTTCCTATCCTGGTGGGTCTTTTGATTATTGTTGTTACTTTTTCCATTGAACGTTTTATAACCATTAAGGCCAGCCAAGGTTCTGGTTCGGTAGAAAGTTTTATCGCCAAAATCCGCTCTGCAATGGCTAAAGGTGATTTAGCAGGTGCGTCTGCAGAATGTGATAAGCAAAAAGGCTCTATTGCCAGCGTAGTTAAAGCCGGCTTAGGTGCTTATCGCCAAATGGAAAACGATAAAGACTTAGATAAAGAGCGTAAAATTGCAGCCATACAAAAGGAATTGGAAGAGGCTACAACTCTGGAGTTGCCTATGATGAGCAAAAACTTAGTTATTATTTCAACCATTGCCTCAATTGCCACATTAATGGGACTGTTAGGAACCGTTATCGGGATGATCCGTGCGTTTGCCGCTCTTGCACAAGCAGGCGCCCCTGATGCTGTTGCCTTATCAACGGGTATCTCTGAAGCACTTATTAATACCGCTTTAGGTATCGGCACATCGGCAGTTGCCATTATCATGTACAACTATTTTACCAGCAAAATTGATTCATTAACCTATGGTATTGATGAAGCTGGTTACAGTATTGTGCAAACGTTTACAACAAACTCCAAATAATTTTTTTTTAATTTTTATTAATACGCATTTACAGAATGCCGAAAATTAAAATATCGAAAAAGAGTCCTGCACTTGACATGACACCCATGGTGGATCTGGCCTTTTTGCTGGTAACATTTTTTATGTTAACCACCAAATTTCGCCCAGAAGAACCGGTTGTTGTGGATACACCTGCCTCTGTTTCGCAGAAAATATTACCTGAAAATACCATGCAGGTAACCGTTGACTCTGCCGGGCGTGTGTTTTTTAATATTGATGGACAAAGTGTTCGCAGAAACTTGCTTACACGTATAGGGCAAAAATATAAAGTGGAGTTTACAGAGCCTGAACTTAAGAAGTTTGCTTTGATGACAACCATAGGTATGCCTGCCGCCAAACTCAAGGAATATTTAAGCGTGCCCGATTCAGATCGCAAGAAAATGGACAAGGCTACTGGTGGTATTCCTATTGACACGCTTAACAACCAACTTGCCGACTGGGTAGTTTATGGTTGGACAGCTGCCATAACTGATCCTGCATACGAAGCGAAGAAGCAATCGGGAAATGAAATCCGTTTTGCGATTAAAGGTGACGGTGCAGCGCCTTATACCTATATAAAACGTGTGGTCGAAATTTTCCAAGAAAACAAGATCAACCGTTTTAATTTAATCACCGATCTTCAGGCTGAGCCTGGAACAAACTAAAAACACATGGGAGAAATAAATACAGACTCCGGTGGGGGTGGCGGCAAAGGGAAACACTCCAAGGTTCGCGCTAAAAAAGTAAGTACCCACATTGACATGACGCCTATGGTTGATTTGGCGTTTTTACTACTTACCTTTTTTATGTTAACCACTACTTTTAGCAAACCTAAAACGGTGGAGATTAATATGCCTGATAAAAAGGGAGAACAACAAAAAGTAAACAATGCTGTAACGGTTTTATTGAGTGACAAAGACCGCGTTTTCTGGTACTTTGGCGAATTTAAACCGTCAGAAACTCAACTCAACCTCACCGATTTTTCTGATAAAGGAATTCGTTCTATTTTTTTAGATAAAAACGCAATTGCTCACGCTGAGGTAACCAAACTAGAGATTCAGTTGGCAAAGCGTCAAATTGCTGACTCAACCTTTAAAAGATTGGCTGTAGATGCCAAGTCTCAAAAATCAGCGTTAATGGTTTTAATAAAAACAGACGACAAGGCCAAGTACAAAAATGTGATTGACATCCTTGATGAGTTAAGCATTGCCAGCGTTGGGAAAT
>JAYTNW010000039.1:0-5277 GCA_043748115.1 Bacteroidota bacterium
TCAGCCTAAAGGTTGCCACACTTACCATAAAAAAGATTAAAACTTAGGGACGAACAAATTTTGGCGCGAAATAAAAATTCCCGAAACTCCCATAAGAAAGGTAATCCATAAAACAGGATAGCCCATTTTCACGGCATCAACCCAATCATCACCTGTACCTAATCCGGGAATAATTTCTACGCTAAAAAGACTGAGTGGAACAGTGAAAACCAAAAGCACAGTTATAAAAACAACATTACGCATTGGGTTATCACCCATAAATGAATTGGAAACAAACCAACAAGTCAGTGCCAGAAAAAGGAAAAGCGCAATGGCCGAAAGTATCAAAATACGATAGCGTTCCATAGGGTCGAAATAGTTGGCTTCATAAATCTTAAAACACAACCGTTTGCCTAATGTAAAGCAAACCACAGCAACCAAGGTAAGTATTACAAATGGCATGATTGATCTTTTAAAAGTTATCTTTTCTTTTAAAATAAAAGGTATGATAAAAGAGAACACGGTAATGGGCGTTATAATAAATGGCGAATACAATCTTTCTGTAAGCCAGCGTAAACTATCCCAGTCTTTAATGACCACAATTTCAAGCAGCCACAAACCCATGCTGATAACCGCTAACACAGACACCAAAAGAAGTGCAGTTAAAGAGCGTGTCTGTTCCATAATGATTTAGCAGGTATAGTTTGAAAATTAAGTAGTCAAACTTAAAAAAAAAACCGATACAAATTTAGGGCTTAATATTGTGCAGGAGAATACCCTTCATTAACCCTACTTGTTGAAGTTAACCATCAGGAATTATTTTACCACAAATTCACCTCTCGCAGGCAATTTAGCCTATCGTAAATCGTTTTTAATTTACTTTTGAAAAAAAATACAATGACACGTTTTACCGGGTTTTTATTTTCTCTTTTTCTGTTTGGCTTAGGTTACAGCAGCACGGCCCAGGCACAAAAACTGGAATACTCATCGCAGGAAATTGACAGTTATACTTATGATTACCTGAGAATAGGCGGCTACAGCGATAACGGTTTTTTTCTTTTTCAAAGCAATTTACCATTTGATACCGACCGCGACCGCGTGGGGCTTAAATCAAGAAAACTGAAGATCACCTTTTATAACAACAACCTCACCATAGGATGGGTTAAAAAATTTGATAAAACCAGTGACAGCGAAAAACTAGAAAATATTTTTGTAATCAATGGTAAGGCAGCCTTGGTGAAATCATATTTTACCGGAGGCGAAGGCAAATTAGCCATGCGCATTTACATGCTCAATGAGCAAGGAGATGAAATAAAACCGGGTGTGGAAATAGGCTCCGTAAGCTTTAACACTTCCAGCGAGCTATATAAAATAAAGGTCATCAGCTCTCTGCACAACACCTGTTACGGTTTTATTCAAAACGAAAAAAAGAAGGACGGAACACAAGCCGTTCATGGCATTGTTACAGGCAATGACCTTAAAGCCCTTCGCACTTTCGATTTTGATGTGCCTTATCCCGAAAAGGATTTTTACTATGATAACTGGTTATTGACCGATAGTGCTGACTTTGTGCTAGAAGGAAGCTATACCTCGCGTGAAAACAATCCCAACCGTAGGCGCTGGGATGCTTACAAAGTTTTTGCATCGGTAAAAAATGCAAACGAGGTAAAAGAATATGCCATTAACAGCAGCGAAACAGAATTGAACGGCAGCAAACTGGGTTACGATGCTTTGCAAAACAAACTGGTGATAGCGGGATTTTACAATGAAAAAAACTCTTCTAAATCAGGAATTGTGTATGCGTCACTGGAACTAACGGGATATGACTCACTGCGCATATTCCGGCAGCCTATTAATGATGTTACCCTGCTTAAAATGCTGGCAGGAAGTTCGCCCGGCAGAAACGGTTCAGACATCAGCAACCTGAACGTTGAAAAAATAGTGTTGCGGAATGATGGCGGAGCAGTGCTGCTGGCAGAAGCATCGTATGTTTCTGATTATTCTTACTACGATTATTTTACGCAATCATATATTCGCAATTCTGAATTTCATTTTGAAAATGCCATTGTGCTTTCTGTAAATGCTGATGGAACCATTGATTGGGATGCCGTTTTAAGAAAAGAGCAAATTTCCACTAACGATAACGGAAGGTACTCATCCTTTGCTGTTGCACAAACAGAATCCAACATTCATTTGATCTACAACACGCGACTGGAAAAAAACAATAGAATGTCCCTGTTTACTGTAAACAAAAATGGCACATCCTCTGAAACAGAAATAGCTAAAGCTGAAGACAGGATATTGATGATACCCACTGGAAGCAAACAAATCTCGGCCAATGCAATAGCATTACCCTGCTGGAACAGAAAAAAGTTAGTCATGGCAAAACTTACGTTTTAAATGATGAGGCGTTTGTCTTTCCTTGTTGACTTTGCCACGTATTACATCACTGCGCAAAACCGGCACCATATCCATTCCGATTTTTTTTATCGCCTCACCAATGAGGTGATTAACAATAATAAACAAGAGCATGCATTTAACATGCTTGAAAATTTGCATAGCGGGCTTAAACAAAATAACACCGTTATTCCGTTTACTGACTTTGGTGCTGGGCGCTCCCACTCCACTCACAAACAACTAACGGTTTCTGCCATTGCAAAAAACTCGGCCAAGCCTGCTCGCTATGCCCGACTCATGTATAGACTGGTACATCATTTTAAGCCACAGCAAATTCTTGAACTGGGAACATCCTTAGGCATTACCACACTATACATGGCTGCCGCATCGCCTGCATCTAAAATTATTACCCTGGAAGGGAGTAACGAAGTAGCTAACCTTGCCGAAGAAAATTTCAGAAAGCTCAAATGCGATACTATCGAGCTTGTGCGTGGCCCTTTTGATGAAACATTATACAAAAAAGTGCAGGGTTTAAATTCACTCGACTTTGTTTTTTTTGATGGCAACCACCAGAAAAAACCCACACTGGATTACTTCGCCATTTGCCTGAGTCGCAAAACCAATAACTCCGTTTTTGTGTTTGACGACATTAACTGGAGCACACAGATGAAAGAAGCTTGGGAAACAATTAAACAGCATCCCGATGTGTATGTAACAATTGATCTGTTTATGATGGGGCTCGTTTTTTTTAACCCTGATTTTTCCAGGCAACATTTCAAGCTACGGTTTTAGGCCTAGCGCCAACGGCAGTTGCTCCTGTAAAAATGCTGGCAAGCATATCCGATTCGTTTTCTACCTTTACATTTTAATTAAACGTCATGTCGCAGCCTGTTATTAAGCTTACTGATATTTCCCGCCTCTATAAAGTAGGCAATGAAACCATCCACGCCTTACGATCGGTTTCGTTGCAAATAAACCGAAACGAATATGTTGCATTAATGGGCAGCTCGGGATCGGGAAAGTCAACGCTTATGAACATACTAGGTTGCTTAGACACGCCTTCGGGAGGACAGTATATGCTGGATGGCACAGCCGTTGCAGGAATGACGGACAATGAGCTGGCTGAGGTGCGAAACAAACAGATTGGTTTTGTTTTTCAAACCTTTAACCTGCTACCACGCAGCACGGCACTAGAAAACGTGGCTTTACCTTTAGTGTATGCAGGCATTTCTAAAATCGATCGTTTAAAACGTGCCAGCGAAGTGCTGCAAAGTGTGGGGCTTGGCGATAGGATGACGCACCGCCCCAATGAACTGTCGGGAGGACAGCGACAGCGTGTGGCCGTTGCAAGGGCTTTGGTAAATAGTCCTTCCATTATTTTGGCCGATGAGCCTACAGGAAATTTAGATTCCAAAACATCGGAAGAAATCATGGCCCTGTTTAAAGAAATTCACCAGCGCGGCAACACCATCATTGTGGTAACGCATGAAGAGGATATTGCACGACATGCCCACCGCATTGTGCGCATAAAAGACGGGTTGGTAGAGGGCGATTCGCCCAACTTGAACCCGGTCTCTGCCAAAAAAATAGTTAACGAACATCAGTAGAAATGAAAAAAATAGCGTATCAACTAACCTTACTTCTTATGCTGGCGGGTTGCGGCATTGCCAACAGCCAAAAAGAAAACATACTTAGCATCAGCGATTTTGAAAACAGGCTGCACGCAACACCCGATGCGCAGTTGGTAGATGTGCGCACTGACGAAGAGTTTGATGAGGGCCACCTCGCCAATGCCCTGCACATGAATGTGAATAGCGACCAACTTGAACTGCGCTCAAAATATTTAGATAAAAACAAGCCCTTGTTTGTGTACTGCTACTCGGGTGGGCGCAGCGCCAAGGCCTGTGATTTTTTTAGGAAAGAAGGATTTAAATTGGTGTATGACATGCAAGGCGGATACAATGCCTGGACCGATGCCAACAGACCAGTGGAAGGGAAAAAAGTTTCGCACATGGGCATGGCGCTGGAAGACTTTAACAAAACCGTTGCCACCGGAAAAACTTTGGTGGACGTTAACGCGCCCTGGTGTGCTCCATGCTTAAAAATGAAACCAACACTTGACTCCTTGGAATTGGCATGGAAAGACAAAGTGCAAATACTACGCATTGACAAAGACAAAAATCAATTGGTGGCAAAATCACTTAACGTGCAGGAACTGCCTGTGGTAATTATTTATGAAAACGGTAAACTTTTAAAACGGGTACAGGGCTACCAATCAGCTGAGCAGTTGGTGGAGTTGGTGAAATAGGCATTGGGCTGTAAGATTGCAGTATGGGTTCTCCATATTTTTTAGCGATGCTGGAAGACAAGAGATAGGGTAACAATTTAGATTTTTTGTGTGGGAAGAGGTGGGTTTGAATTAGGTGTTGGCAGCAATGCTTGCTGATAAGATAAATTGAACCAGATTTCAAGAAATTAACTTAAAAAACAATTAACATGTCTATGAAAATTATTCCACTAGTTTCATCAGTGATAATTGCTATTGGTTGACTTATGCCTTGTAACAGGAAACATTAGAAGGATTGGCGTCCTATACAGGATACACACTTTCTGCATATACCGATTTGTATAGGATGGCAATTTTAGAGTTAAATGGTGGAGAAAATCCTACGGGTTTAAATCGGTCGTTTGCCAATGCAACAAGGTTGGCTTATGGATTAATTTTTGACTACTTCAAAATTCAATGGCGAACTGATTTGAAACACATTTATTCTTTAAGCGATATTTATAAACAACAAAATACATTTAAGCAACCAACACAAAGTAGTTTTAAAAATATAAAGTTGCGAAATCGCTACCATGCAATTGAATAAGATGAAACAAAGCAAACAATTAAAACTA
>JAYTNW010000040.1:0-2297 GCA_043748115.1 Bacteroidota bacterium
CCAATTTCTGAACGAAGTTTTTTATAGCTATTAACAAGACCTTCAATGGCCTCTACATCTGATGCAAACATTTTTTCCATTTGTAATTTGCTTTGAACTAAAAAATTAATTGACCCATTTTTTTAAATCTGCGCAACCATTAAAATCGGGACTTAGGCGGATGTAGGTTGTCTTTCTTTTGCGTGCTATCCATTCATCCAAAAGCTTAACCTGCCTGTTTTGCATAGCAGCCTGCTGTATGCGTTGATAATCGTCAGTAAGGTTAGCCACATGCGGCTTGCTTCTCTTTTTTAGCATAAATATTTTATATGCTTGGGTACCTTCCTTGGTTGTTACCAATGAAGGATTACTAATTTCCCCTTCCTTCATTTTATCTAATTGAAAAAACACCATTGCATCAACCTGGTTGGTTTCAAATCGTGTATTCCCTGATTGTGGGTTTACCACATTGCCACCGCTTGATTTGGTGTCAACATCGTTAGAGTATTTGGCAGCAGCATCTTCAAAAGAAATTTGTTTGTCACGTATCATGTAAGCAACACTATCGGCATGTTCTTTTGTTTTCAGGAGGTCTTCACTTCCTAAATCAGGCTTTAATAAAATATGTCGTACGTTAATCTGTTCGCCTCTTCTATCAATTAATTGTATGATATGATACCCAAACTTTGTTTCCACCACCTGTGAAATCTCCCCTTTTTGTAGTTTAAATGCGACTGCTTCAAACTCAGGCACCAATTGTCCGCGCGGCACAAATCCTAATTCGCCTCCTTGCTTAGCAGAACCATTATCCTGTGAGTATAAAATAGCCAGTGTCGAAAAATCTTCGCCTTTCAACACACGCTCTCTGATTTCTGTTATGCGTTGTTTTACTCTTTCTTTTTCCTGTTTTGAGATAGTAATCGTAAAAGCAATTTCTGCATATTCAATTTCTGAGTTGATAAGGGGTAAACTATCTTTTGGAATGCTGTTAAAATAATCTTTTACATCAGCAGGAGATGCTGCTGCTTTACCTGTTATTTTACTTTGCATAGCTTGTGCTTGTAGTTGTTCTTTTATTAAAGGCCTAAACTCATCTTTTATTTCCGGAATTGATTTTTGATAATATTCCTCCAATTTTTCTGTGGAGCCACCAAACTGTTCTGTAAAATATGCAATACGTTTTTCCAGTTCACCATCCACCTGTCCTTCTGAAACATCTACACTGTCCACCGTTGCATAATGCACGAGCAAACGGGTAAGCAACAGTTGATCCAACACCTGGCATTTAATTTCGTTGTTGGCATAATTGCCTTGTGCAAGATATTGCTGGTATTGCGCATCAAGATCAGAGAGCATCACAATTTTATTTCCAACCACACCCACAACTTGGTCAATTACATTGTTTGACGGCTGTGCATGACATGCAATAAAAACGCTTAACGATAAAATTGCAGTTGCAAAAAGTTTATGGATAAATTTCAAATTCATTATTTTTTTGTGCTTGTTCTACTGCCGCGCTTTGCATTTCTTGGATCAGCCGCAGTTTTCTTTTGTTAATGATTAATTCGCGTATGTTTTCTTTTTCAAAACTTAAAGGGGAAATACTTTCTTTTACTTGGAAGTCCACAATGTTAACAAAATAAACATTGGCCGAGTCGGAAGTTTCAATGAAACGGTTGTTTCTTAAAAACTCTTCCTTGTCGTAGGTCTTAATGGGCACACGTTTAAGCAAATCGTCAAAGGGTATCCATTCATTGTCGCTAAGCGAATAGTCAAGGGCGTTTTTGTAGCAAAATTCTTCCAGTAAGATTTTATCCTTGTCGTCAGAAGATCGCACCCATGCTTTTACTTTGTCTGTTTTAGGTGTTTTTTTTGATGTTTTAACAAATCTGGTTTTGACGATATTATTTTTAAGAACGAAATTTTTTTCGTTTTCAGTATAATATTTTTCAATTTCAGTGGAAGTAACCAAGGTGTCTAGCCGCTGCCTCACCAACTCTTCTTCATAGGCAAATGTTATTAACGAGTTTCGGTACTCCTGTAATTTCTGTTCAACATTTTTTTGCTCATCAAGCAAATTTTGTTCAGCTTTATGAAGCACAACGGTTTGTTTTATCCAGTCATCAATAAAACTTTTAATTATCATACTGCTGTCTTCCTGCGAGGTACCTTTTGGCACCAGATTGGCTATTTCGTGGCGATATAGGTATTTGTCATGCACACGTGCCACTGCGCTTTTGTTCACCGTGGTGTCTCCTGCAAAAGGTTTGCATCCATATAAAAAAGCAATTCCGGCAATGGCTATGCGCATACCGGAA
>JAYTNW010000041.1:0-7485 GCA_043748115.1 Bacteroidota bacterium
CATTCCACAGATCCTCACAAATGGTTAATGCCACTTTTTCACCTGCCACTTCAATGCAATTAAAATTTCTATTGGGTTCAAAATAGCGGTACTCGTCAAACACATCATACGTAGGCAAAAGTGTTTTATTCACCACTTGCTTAACGCTTCCATCTGCCAAGACGAATGCAGAATTGTAAAGGTTTTTTCCTTCAAGCACGGGATTGCGTGATG
The DNA here is from genome assembly GCA_043748115.1 of Bacteroidota bacterium. Lineage (GTDB taxonomy): Bacteria > Bacteroidota > Bacteroidia > AKYH767-A > OLB10 > OLB10. Next base: position 214 of record JAYTNW010000041.1, read on the forward strand.
GGCATCCCACAATGGCCGTAATACCTGTACACACCGTTGCAATTTCATCAATGGCCGTATGGCAACGCTTTATAAAATCTTCAAATTCTAAAAAATCAAGTGGTGGGTAAGCGCAAACAGCAAGCTCCGGAAACACCACCACATCGGCATTTTGGTTTTTAGCTCGATTTATACATTCTATAATCTTAGAGGAATTGGCTTCAAAATTCCCTACGTGAAAATTAAGCTGGGCAAGTGCTACCTTCATACAATTAAATTAAGCTGCAAAGTTACCTTAACTAAACGCAAAAAAAAATCCCGCTTTATGAGAGCGGGATAACTTGTTCATCACTATTTAACACTAAAACATTATTCCTAAATCCAATGCAATGAAACTACTTGCCAATTTAAAGTTGTCTTCTTTAGCAACATCTAAAAAGCCGTTGTTAAATGTTATACCAACCAATGCTGAAGTTTTGCCGCCTAATGAATACTGCGCTCCTAAACCAACAATGAGTGACAAGTTAATTGGGTTTACATCTTTTTTGCTAATGTCGTTAGAAGCACGGATGTTTACACCTGGTGCAAAACCAACACGGCCAAAGTAAGTAAGATAACCTATTTCGTTTGTTTTAAGTTTTAACGTAAGTGGCAACTCTATGTACTGTAAGGTGATATCGGATTTTTCATCAATTCCTTCTACTTTTACTTTACCGCCCCTGTAGGTTACATCAATCCCTGTTTCAAATGCATAGTTGGGTGCGAAATTTATATCGGCAATCAAACCATAAGCAAAACCAAGTTTTGATCCTCCACTTTCAAGACCTGGACCTTCTGCTTTAAACCATGCGATAGTAGGTGATAATTTTAAACCGAAGTTAAATTTATTGTCCTGTGCATAAAGGGACGAAACTGCCATTACAAAGGCTAATACAAATAATGATACTTTTGCTCTCATCTTTTATTTAGTTTTTATTTCATGCAATGATAAAAAAAAATTCATTAACTAATGCTACGCTTACAGTTACAATATTAACAACGCTGCTGTTAATTAACTCATGCAAAAACACCACCCTGCATCCCGATGTTTCTGAAATAAAAATTGAAACAAAAAAACAACGTTTAGATAAGGATCTGCTTTCCATCAATGATTCTAATGCTGTTGCATTGTTACAAAATCTAAGAACAGCATACGGAACATTTTTACAGCTTTTTTGCCAACGCATCATTCATCTCCCTCCTGCCGCTGACAGCGTGATGACTAAAAATATTTATAATTTTACCTCTGACAAAGATGTGAAGGATATTTTTAAACGCACGCAAGAAACCTTTTCTGAAAACGATATTCAAAACATATATTCCGGTGTGCAAGATTTTTTGAAGCATTACCAATATTATTTCAAAAAACAACCCGTTAACAACATCATCACCTTTGTGTCTGCTTTTAACTACAACATTATTACCACCGATAGTGTGATAGGCATAGGCTTAGATATGTACTTGGGTAAAGACAGCCCATTTTATCCGTCACTAAATTTTCCGTCTTACATGTTTAACCGTTTTTCCAAAGAATATATTATTAGCGATTGTATTAAAGGATGGTTTCAAAGTGAATACGATATTGATTTGGAGAAAAAAGAAATGCTGAGCCAAATGATTTATTACGGGAAGCAAATGTATTTTACAGGATTGATGGCTCCCGAAATGAATGACACTTTAAAAATTGGTTATTCGCAAAAACAATTGGATTGGTGCAAAAAGAACGAAAGCCAGATGTGGGGTTTTTACATTGAAAAAAAAATATTGTACAGCACGTTTGAAAAAGAGTACATGAAGTTTCTTGCTGATGGCCACACCACACAGGGATTTCCGGAAGGAGCTCCCGGAAAAACGGGGCAATGGCTGGGTTGGCAAATTGTAAATGCCTACATGAAAAAAAATGAAAAGGTATCCTTACAGCAGTTGTTGAACGAAAAAGATGCTCAAAAAATATTGCAGCAATCAGGGTACAAGCCTTCTTAAAAGATTGAAGATTGTACTTTTGCAGATTGAATTTTAAAATTATTTTAGAAATAGTACCAATGAAAAAATCGGAGATAAAGTTTACAGTTACCTTAGATGATACCAACCACCCTGTAGCACTGCAATGGAATGCAGAGGACAGTGGTATGCAGGGCGATAAAGAATGTAAAGCGCTAATGGTGTCGTTGTTCGATAAAAAAGATCAAACCACCATGCGCATTGACTTATGGACAAAGGATATGATGGTGGAAGAAATGCAGCAATTCTTTTTTGAAATGTATATGAGCATGGCTGACTCCTATCAGAATGCCACTAATGACAAACCTGCTTCCGAAAAAATGCGCGCCTTTGCCAAAGAATTTGGGAAAGACATGAGCCTGATCAAATAATTAGAAGTTGGCAGGAGTTCGTTTCCTTCTCACTTTTTGAAAAGCTTGTTGGTTTCTTCTATGTAGCTCAAAACTTCATCGCGGCCACGTCTTTCCTCTGCCGATGTAATAAATACTGGAGGAAGTTCGTGCCAACTTTCGAGCAATTTTTTGCTGAAAGCTTTTACCGAATATTCATTTTTTGTGCGGCTGTTTTTATCGGCCTTGGTAAAAACAATACTGAAAGGAATTGAGTTTTCTCCCAAGCGTTCAATAAAGTCAAGATCTTTTTGTTGCGGCTCCAGCCTAATATCTATCAACACAAAAACAGAGAGCATATTTTTACGGTTGATGATGTAATCGGTAATCATTTTGTCCCATTTATCACGCGATTCACGGCTCACTTTTGCAAATCCGTAGCCGGGAAGATCAACAAGATACCACTGGTCGTTAATGATAAAATGATTGATGAGTTGTGTTTTGCCGGGGGTTGACGATGTTTTTGCCAATCCTTTTTTTGCGCATAGCATATTGATGAGCGATGACTTGCCCACATTGCTTCTTCCAATAAATGCATATTCCGGTTTGTCTTCCTCGGGGCATTTTTTGTAATCGGTATTGCTTATTAAAAACTCGGCTTTGGTGATCAGCATAAATAATTTTCCTCTAACACAAGATATGGTATATAAACAGAACACAATTGATCAGCAAAGGGGAAGAACTGCGAGATCAATTATTCCTCAAAAGTAAATTTTAATTTATTAGCCGAATGCTTTAGTTTAGTGAACGAATTTTATGACAGAGATGAAAGAATTGAAAAGTGTGCTTTTGGCAGGAATAATCTTGCTTGCTTTCCTGTGCAGTTGCGACAAAAACAATGACAAAAGCTCCGACAATCCCCCCTGCCCCAACCTTGCCATGAAGATAAGTGGCGATACTTCCATTGTTGCCGGTGACACCTTAATGCTTTCCGCATCTGCTATTAACGGGGCGGTGTATTCATGGACTGGCCCAGCAGGGTTTACCTCCAACAGCAGGGTAATAGTGCTGCCGGAAGCCACCTCTTTTTACGAAGGTATTTACGTAGTAACAGCAAGCATTAGCGGCATTTGCACCACAGCGCCCGACTCTTTTTTTGTAAAGATTGAGTGTGCCCCACCTGACAGCTTATTGGCCAATTTCCTAAGCCCCGTTACTGCAGGGCAGCCGCTGCAACTGTTTGCAGGCACCATTACCGACAGTGTAAATTACATTTGGACTGGCCCTGCCGGATTTACTTCTACCTTGCAAAATCCAACCATACCCGTAGCCTCTGCCGCCAGCGAAGGCGTGTACACCGTGTATGCCTTTAGGGATTTTTGTTACAGCAATGCAGCTACTGTTAACGTGAGCCTGAGCCAATGCAATCCCTCCAACCGTAGCTTTGTAACATCGCTTGGTAACAACATCTTCTTTTACTCGTTCGGAAGTTCAAATATCTATCCCGGCACACGCAGCCTCAGTGGTGTGAGTTTTGACGGCAGCAAAAGGTTATCCGTTACCTTTCCCGGAGTAGCACCACTACTTAACACCTATACTGTAAACTCTGCTCACTGCCCCTCAGTGGGAGGCACACTTGCCGCCAACGAATGTTGTATTGAGTTTAATGATACCACAGCAAATTTCCTAGGCATTAGCGGAACGGTGGCATTAACCGGCAACGATGCCATGAACTTTTGCTTAGTACCTTTTAAATTAAAATTTACCACCACCACATTATTCAATGCTGCTGCAAAACTGAATTATTAAGGTGAGGGTTACGGGCATACCTGCGGTTTATTTATTTAATTTAGCGGACACCCAAAAAGGGACAACGTAAAGTTCATGCTTTTAGTTTACACACCGCAATCATCTCCCCGTTTAAAATACATTTTCAATCTTTTTATTGGAGACCTCATGGGTATTTCCTTTAAAATAACGCATAACAAAGAAGAGTTTAAAAGCTATGGAGGCCCCAGGCTATCTTACGCTGACCATCCCGTAGAGAACGAACCCTTTATTTTTGCAGAGAAACTGTTGTTTGAAAAAGGAATTGAAGATCAGCAATTGGGCATGATAGAATGGGAAGGCAACAAAGCCTTTTATGCCACGCACCCAAAATACACACTCCCTTTTGATGTTTTTGCAGCCTCGTTTTTTTTGGTGAGCCGTTACGAAGAATATTTGCCTCACATGCGCGATGCACATGACCGCTACAACGAAGTGGAAAGCTTGGCTTACACCAAAGGCTTTTTGCAAAAACCATTAGTGAACATTTGGGCAAAAAAGGTGAGAGCGATTTTATTGCAACATTACCCTACACTAAAATACACTCCCAGGCGATACAAATACATTTCGACAATTGATATTGATAATGCATTTGCTTACTTAGAAAAAGGAGTGATGCGCACGCTGGGAGCCTATGCACGTTCTGCCATTGAATTTAATTTTGCTCAAATTATGGAGCGCAGCAAAGTGATCGCACGCATGGCCCATGATCCTTATGACACGTATGAATTTATGCTTGACCTGCACAAGCAACATAAAGTAAACGCTATTTATTTTTTTCTGTTAGGTGAGTATGGAGAGAATGACAAAAACGTTTCGGTGGATAACCGGAAATTCCAGTCGCTTATTAAATCACTGGCCGACTATGCTGAAACAGGAATACACCCCAGCTACGGTTCCAACAAAAAACCGGGACGGCTTCAAAAAGAGGTGCAGCTCCTCACTCGCATATTAAAAAGAGAGGTGACCAAAAGCCGTCAGCATTTTTTAAAACTGCGCCTGCCCGATACCTACCGGCAGCTTATAAACGTTGACATTACCGATGATTATACCATGGGTTACGCCAACAACATTGGTTTTAGGGCAAGCATTTGCACCAGTTTTTATTTTTATGATCTTGACCTGGAAGAGCAAACCAATTTAAAAATACACCCATTTGCCGCCATGGATGCCACCTTCAAATATTATTTAAAAGTAGAGCCGCACCAGGTAATTGACCTTATAAAACCACTGATTGACGAAGTACGTGCTGTGGACGGAACCTTCATTAGTTTATGGCACAATGAATCGTTGAGCGAAAACCATATCTGGAAAGGATATAAAAACATTTACAGAGAAATAGTAAAACTGGCCTCTGCTTAAAAGAAATGGACATAAAATTTCTTTCGCACGAACAAATTAATAAAACTGCATGGGACGATGCATTGGCAGTATGTAAAAATTATTTACCTTATGCTCACTCCTGGTATTTAGATGTGGTAAGCCCCGGATGGGAAGCATTGGCAACGGAAGACTATTCTTATATTTTTCCACTCACATGGAAAAGCAAGTTTTTAATTAAGTACCTGCACCAACCTTACTTTACACAGCAACTGGGGCTGTTTTCACCACATGTTATAGACGATACTATTTTTAACCGCTTTACGCAGAAAATAGACCATTACATCCGCTTTGCGGAAATTAACGTGAACCATGCCAACACGTTTGCAACGGCCGGTTTTTCGTCTGCTGTGCGCAACAACTTGGAGCTTGAGCTGGGGCACCCTTACACCACCATTAAAGAATTGTTTGCCGACAATGTAAAACGCAATATTGCAAAAGCAGAAAAGAACAATCTTTTTTTTTCAAAAGAGATTTCGTTACAACATGTGATTACGCTATTTAAGAAAAACAAAGGCTTTGAGCTTGAAAATTTTAAAGCCTCGCATTACCGCATGTTGGAAAAACTGCACGATGTGCTGGTTCAAAAAAACAAATGCTTTACAGCAGGTGCGCTAAAGGATGGGCAACTGCTGGCTGGTGCATTGTTTGTGGTAACACCGGGGCGCATTATTTTCCTGTTTTCGGGGAATAGCGAGGGAGGAAAACAAACTGGTGCCATGCACTTTTTAATAGACAAGGTGATTAAAGCATACAGTAATACGCCCTGTATTTTTGATTTTGAAGGCTCCAATGATGCCGGGCTGTCCCGTTTTTACAAAAGCTTCGGTTCTGTTGAAAACGTATATTTACACCTCAAAAAAAACTCATTGCCTTATCTTTTACGGCTCATTAAAAAATAACTATGGTAACTATTTTAAGCTCGGGAAACTCGCTGATGCATCATTTTGTAGCGGAGCTGCGCGATGTGGAAATACAAAAAGACCGTATGCGTTTCAGGCGCAACCTCGAACGCATTGGCGAAATTGCTGCCTATGAAATAAGTAAAACTTTCATTTACGAAGACACGGATGTTACCACCCCTTTAGGCATTGCTACAGTACCACTGATGCAAAGCCAGCCCGTGCTTGCCACCATATTGCGCGCAGGGCTTCCGCTGCACAATGGCTTGCTTAATTATTTTGACCTGGCCGACAATGCTTTTATCTCTGCTTACCGCAGGCATCACAAGGACGGCACTTTCGACATTCACCTGGAGTATGTTTCGAGCCCTCCCGTTGCAGGGCGTATTTTAATATTGAGTGATCCTATGCTGGCCACAGGCCAATCGCTGGTGGAAACCTATAAGGCCATGATGGAAATGGGTAAGCCACGGCACACCCACATTGTAGCTGCCATTGCCAGCCGCCAGGGAATTGAATATGTAAAAGCCAACCTCCCTGATGAAGTTTCATTGTGGATAGGCGCTGTGGACGAAGAACTTACTGCGCAGTCCTACATTGTTCCCGGACTGGGCGATGCTGGCGATCTTGCTTTTGGTTCCAAGCAATAGTGCAAATCGTTTTAATTAATTTTATACAGAATTTTTATTGCAGATCCATTATGCTGAACGGTCAGCGTTACGCATCTGTAAGTTAAAACAGCTAAGGCATGGGAGAAGTGTGGAAAATAATCATGGTGATTTTAATCAGCAGCGTAAAATTTGTTGCTGGTCCAG
>JAYTNW010000042.1:0-5780 GCA_043748115.1 Bacteroidota bacterium
CCTTTTACTTCATCAATATTTTCATAAATATTTTCGATAGAGCCAAACTGACGAATCAACATTTTTGCACCTTTTTCGCCAATGCCTTTCACACCTGGAATATTATCGACAGCGTCGCCCCAAAGTCCGAGTATATCAATGATTTGTTTTGGATTTTTGATTTCCCATTTTTTATTGAGTTCTTCAACGCCAAGCACTTCTGCTGGTTTTCCCATAAATGGTGGCTTGTGAATAAAAATTTTATCGCTTGCTACTTGACCTAAATCTTTATCAGGCGAAACAATATAACACTCGAAATCTTCGGCTGCTGCTTTTACGGCAAGTGTTCCAATTAAATCATCTGCTTCGTAGCCAGCGAGTTCAACAACAGGCATGTTCATGGCTCTGATAATATCTTTAATATATGGAATTGACCAACGAATATCGTCAGGCGTTTCTTGTCTTTGTGCTTTGTAAAATGCATGTTCTGCTTGTCGATCAGTTTGTGCTGGTGCATCGAAAACAATCGCGTAGTGTGTTGGATTGTATTTGGTTTTGATTTCCCAAATTGTATTTAAAAACCCAGTAATTGCTGATACATTTTGTCCTTTAGAATTCATCAACGGATTTTTCTGAAAAGCAAAATAGGCACGATAAATAAGTGCGAACGAATCAAAAAGATATAGTTTTTTCATGAAGTTAATTTGAAAATTTGAAAATTTGACGATTTGAAAATGAACACAACATTTTACAACAATCTTAGATTCAAATTAATTTATAATTTTTATTGGATTTGTATTTTTTTTTAGGAATAGGAAATAATTTTCAAATTAGCACATCTTCAAATTTTCAAATTAATCCTTCCTTTTGAATTTCTCCTCTTTTAGCTTAGATTTTAACTTGCTTTTCTATCTTTGCCGCTCTTAATTTTTAACATCCCATGGCATTATCAGAACAGGAAATCATCAGGCGTGAAAAACTTGTTGAACTGGAAAAACTTAACATCAATGCATACCCTGCAGAACTTTATGATGTAAACAGCAACTCAAAATATATTCTTGAAAATTTTGAGACACCTGTATTCCCTTACGGTGAAGGCAAGGAAGAGATTTGCGTTGCAGGCCGCATCATGAGTGTGCGTGATATGGGTAAAGCCGCTTTTGCTGTGTTACAGGATTCAGTTGGAAAAATACAAGTGTATATTAAGCGTGATGATATATGTACAGGTGAGGATAAAACGTTGTACGATATTGTATGGAAAAAACTACTCGACATTGGCGACATCATTGGTGTGAGAGGTTTTGTGTTTCGCACCAAGATGGGCGAAATATCTATACACGTTCGTGAAATAAAATTATTGACCAAGTCATTGCGCCCACTGCCTGTGGTTAAAGAAAAAGATGGTGAAGTGTTCGATGCAGTAATAGATCCTGATTTACGTTATCGCCAGCGTTACGTTGATTTAATTGTGAATCCTTCTGTGCGTGATACATTCCGTCAACGTGCTGTGATGATAAATACCATGCGTAATTATTTAAACGCAAAAGGTTACCTCGAAGTGGAAACTCCTGTGTTGCAACCCATGTACGGTGGCGCTGCTGCACGTCCTTTTAAAACGCATCACAATACATTAGACATGACTTTGTACATGCGTATTGCCAATGAGCTTTACCTAAAACGTTTAATAGTTGGCGGTTATGATGGCGTGTACGAGTTTGCAAAAGATTTCCGCAATGAAGGAATGAGCCGCTTCCACAACCCGGAGTTTACCATGATTGAATTGTATGTGGCATACAAGGATTACGAATGGATGATGAACTTAGTGGAAGAGATGGTGGAAAAAGTAGCGATGGAAATACATGGAACCACAGAAGTAAAAGTTGGCGACAACACTGTTAACTTTAAACGACCATGGAAACGCTTTACCGTGTATGAAGCCATTGAACATTTTACCGGAGTTGACATTAGTGCAATGACAGAAGCTGAAATGCGCAAAGCCGCAGCAGGTTTAGGAATTGAACTGGATGATACCATGGCACGCGGAAAAATTATTGACGAAATTTTCGGAGCCAAGTGTGAACCGAATTTAATACAGCCAACATTTATTACAGACTATCCTGTGGAAATGTCGCCCCTGGCAAAAAAGCACCGCAGCAAACCAGGATTGGTAGAGCGCTTTGAAGCCATTTGTAATGGAAAAGAAATTTGCAATGCATTCAGCGAATTGAATGACCCAATTGATCAGCGTGCACGCTTTGAAGAGCAACTGGAGTTAGGAAAACGTGGCGATGCAGAAGCCATGCAGTTAGATGAAGATTTTTTGCGTGCCATTGAATACGGCATGCCACCAACAGCAGGATTGGGAATTGGCATTGACCGCTTAGCCATGATCATGACCAACTCTCCCAGCATTCAGGATGTTTTGTTTTTTCCACAAATGCGACCCGAAACCACTTCCAATGCTGTAGCTGATGATGCAGGTTTATCACACATTCCAGCACCATGGAGCGAGGTGATTTCTAAATTGGGCTACACCACTAAAGAACAATTGAAAGGAGTTAATCCAAATAAATTGTTTAATGATTTAGGAGGTATGCGCAAAAAAATGAAATTAGATGTGGCTATGGTGAGCCTGGATGATGTGAAGGGTTGGGTTGGATAAAATTGTTCTACTTTTTTTGCATTCCGTTTTCGCTACTTTATAGCAAAAAAAAATTAACTGTTTGCATAAAATTTAACGATGAGGATATAATTTTTTATAATCCTCAAAACTCATTTCAAACTTTACCTCACCATTATTTACCATGCCCACGTTTTTCCATCCACAATGCGCATAAAATTTTTCTGCTCGTGTATTGGGTGCTGTGCCTAACCAAACTGTATGTTGTGTTTGAGTAAAATACCAGTGTATCATCAGGTCATGCAACTTTTTGCCTATGCCTTGTTTTTCAAATGCGGGATCAACAAACAAAGCCCAAATGTTATTTTTCTTTAAATCAACAATGGAAAAGCCAACCACCTTTTGATTCACTTCACACACCCAGCCTTTACCAAACTTAAACATAAAATCCTCGCAGTCACGGTCAGTAACCAAGGAAGGATCGGAAAGTGTGTTTTCCTTTACTGCATGTCTTACTACCTGTATTTGCTGTATGTCTTCTAATTGGGCTTCTCTGTAAAATAAGGCATTTCTCGTCATCATGCAAAAATAGGGTTAAACAGAATTGGTCGCAAAAAAGTCCCGGATTACCGGGACTTTTAAATAAAACCTAAAAATAAACCGCATATTTTCTCGGGAGCATCATCCCAAAATCTCGTTTTGATGTGGCGAATTTAACCTTGTAAACAGCTCCATCTCAAAATTTAGAGGTAAATGAACCTTTAATTGCGGCAAAAGGTGGAAAAAGAATGGAGTTATTGGCATTTTATTTCAGCCATTGCTCTAATCTTTATTAAACTTCGTTATCTGTACCAAATAAATTAAATTTGCAGCCCTGTAACAAACCACCGTATTACTGTATGGATTATTTTAAGCATGAATCAGCTTACATTGATGAAGGCTGTGAGATTGGCAAAGGCACCAAGGTGTGGCATTTTTCGCACATTATGCCCAACTGCAAACTGGGTGAAAACTGCAACATAGGTCAAAATGTAGTGGTATCGCCTGACGTGATTTTGGGCCGCAACGTAAAGGTGCAAAACAATGTATCTATTTACACCGGAGTAGTTTGTGAAGACGATGTTTTTTTAGGCCCGAGCATGGTTTTTACCAATGTAATTAATCCGCGCAGTGGCGTAAACCGAAAGAACGAATACATGAAAACGGTGGTAAAAAAAGGGGCTTCCATAGGAGCCAATGCCACCATTGTTTGTGGGCATGACATAGGCCGCTTTGCCTTTATAGGAGCCGGCTCTGTGGTCACTAAAAACGTTCCTGATTATGCTTTAATGGTAGGCAACCCCGCCCGCCAAACAGGTTGGATGAGCGAGCACGGCCACAAATTAAAATTTGATGCTAACGGACAGGCTGTTTGCCCTGAAAGTGGAGAAAAATATCAGCTAAAAGACAACTTAGTTTCAAAAATTGCGTAAGCACCTTTTTTATATATGATAACCATTAAAGATCGTTCTATAAAATTTGCTGTGATTGGCTGCGGGCACATTGGCAAACGCCATGCAGAAATGATCAAACGCAACACTGAGTGCGAACTGGTGGCTATGTGTGATATTGTTACTGAAGAAAGCTTAAATCTTTCTTCTTTTAACGTACCCTATTTTACCTCTGTTGATGAAATGCTAAACGGCAAATTAGACATTGATGTGGTGTGCATTTGCAGCCCCAATGGATTACATGCCGAACATTCATTAAAAGCATTGGAGGCCAAAAAGCATATCGTTTGCGAAAAGCCAATGGCACTTACCAAAGCCGATTGCGAAAGGATTATTTTTAAAGCATTGCAGGTTTCGCGTCATGTGTTTTGTGTAATGCAAAACAGGTACTCTCCGCCCTCCGTGTGGATCAAAGAAATTGTGGAGAAAGACGTGCTGGGAGATATTTTTATGGTGCAGTTACAGTGCTACTGGAACCGTGATGAGCGTTACTACAAAAAAGGAAACTGGAAAGGCACTAGCGATTTGGATGGCGGCACCTTGTTTACTCAGTTCTCTCATTTTATTGACATCATGTACTGGGTGTTTGGTGACATTACCGACATACAAGGAAAATTTGAAGACTTTACCCATAAAACAAACACTGCTTTTGAAGACAGTGGTTACGTTAACTTCCGTTTCGTGAATGGCGGCATGGGAAGCATTGCCTACTCCACCTCTGTGTGGGACACCAATATGGAAAGCAGCATTACCGTTGTGGGAAGTAAAGGTTCTGTAAAAATTGGCGGCCAGTATATGAATGAGGTGGAATATTGCCACATCAAAGACTACAACATGCCGCAATTAGATCCCGTAAACCCTGCCAACGACTACGGAGCTTACAAAGGATCAGCAGCCAACCATCATTACATTATTGAAAATGTGGTTGACGTTTTACGCGGGCGAACCTCCATCACCACAAATGCGTTAGAAGGATTAAAGGTGGTTGAGATCATAGAAAGAATTTATGCTTTAAGAAAATTAATTAAACCGGAAATAAAGTTTTTATAAGATGATTTATCAGGATATTATAGAAAAAAAGGCAAAAGTTGCCCTCATCGGATTGGGTTATGTTGGATTACCTATCGCACTGGAATTTGCAAAAAAAGTTTCAGTAATTGGGTTTGACATCAATGCAGAACGCATTGAGAAAATGAAAAACAAAATTGATCCCAGCGGTGAATTGGATCCATCAGCATTTGACAACTGCGACATCGTTTTTACCAATAAGTTAGATGTGTTGCGTGAAGCCCGGTTCTTTATCGTGGCCGTTCCCACACCTATTGACGAACATAAACTTCCTGATCTTAAACCTTTGATTGGCGCCTCCTCTTCCATTGGCAAAGTGCTAAAAAAAGGCGATTATGTTGTGTATGAAAGCACCGTTTATCCCGGCTGCACCGAGGAAGATTGTATTCCAGTATTGGAAGAATTATCTGCCTTGAAATTTAAAGAAGACTTTAAAGTAGGCTACTCCCCAGAACGTATTAATCCTGGTGACAAGCAACATACCATTGCCAACATTACCAAAGTAGTGTCAGGCTGTGATGATGAGTCGTTAGATAACATTGCCAAGGTTTATGAGCTTGTTGTTAAAGCAGGTGTACATCGTGCGACCAGCATTAAAGTGGCTGAGGCTGCAAAAATTATTG
>JAYTNW010000043.1:0-10007 GCA_043748115.1 Bacteroidota bacterium
TAATATAATTGTCAGCACTATCCTTAAAGATGAGATAATTATTTACACCATCGGTTTCGTAGCCAATTTTTCTTTTAGCAATGTTTTGTTGAGCACAACTAACGTTAACTGCGAGGCAGACAAATAATGATAGTAAAAAAATTGTAATTTTCTTTTTCATATAGATATTAAATAATTTTTCTAACAGAATGCTTCATCATTTATAATTTCTTATTTCACCTACCAAATCGGCTTTTCGCCCAATATACGGTGAAAGTGTTATGGAAAACTGAATAAGAAATAAACACCTGCATTCTTAATTGAAATAGTTTTGGTTACTTTTTAATGTGTTGTTATGTACTATATTTTGTTGATATTACCACCTTACAGGGGCGCAAAGGGGCGCGACCTGTCAGGTGTAACCACAATGAGCATAAGTTATATACGCATAATGCCCTTGGCCCAATTCATATTTAACGGTAATGTCAATACTTTCAAGTCCAGAAACATTACTGCTTCCTGTTCGCTTGACATGGACTATGGTGCCATTATTAAATGTTGCCCTTACAAAACTTTTGTTCGGATGTAAACGGTCATTTCCAGGTACATCTATTCCTGCATGGAATTTAGGACTAGCATTCCCACCATTGGTGCCAAAACAACTCCCTAAACCCTGTACATTAATGTTAGTAAGAGGCCATCCTTGACCTAAACAATTTTCAATGAAAATCAGTTTCAGTAAAATGCAAGTTATAAAACAAAATTTATTCATTTTTCCACCCTTCCTTTCAGCCTATATAATTTCCTTTTCTATCAAATGTATATGTATATTTATGCGAGAAGTTTTTTTCAGGCAGTTGTCGGTAGATTATTTCATAATTCAATAACTCAATATTACCTGCTGAATCGGTACTTATCGGGAAAAAAGATGAGATAGGTAATCTAAAAATTAAAGAGTCGAAAGTATACAAGCCCGATAAATTAAATTTTTCATCAAAAATTATCAATTCCTTTTTGCTAGTCGCTTCAATACTGGTATTTGAAACAAAAACAAAATAGCCGTCAGCCAAAAAAGTTCCTACCCAATCGGAATAGAATAACTTACTATAGATTTTGATTAATCTCCCATTATGATCAAATAGCGATACTCTTCGCTGAAAACTCTCCCAGTCCTTAGCTTCATTATCAATTCTAACAAAACGACCATCGTCAGAAATAAGTAACCCGCATGAAATACAAAAATCTTTATCATCAATTTTCTTAACAACTATGCCCATTTCATTGTATATGCTTACTATTGAAGGTGCAAATAAATAAGTAGATTTATTCACCATGATAAATTTCCCTGATGGTGAAAGCACAATGCTTTCTCCCTGTTCAATTTTTCGTTTGGTAATTAATTGGTTTTTTTTAAAAAAGATATAAGCTGTATCCTCCCTAGCCTTTATCTCTTGTGCATCAAAAGTTAATACTTCTATACCTTTTTGCTTTTGAGCGTTAGCGAATATTGAAAGAAGATTAAAAAAGCTAAAAAGTATTACAATGCTTTTATATACTGGTATTTTCATTTTAATTGATTTGTTTTTTACACGGTTGGTAGGCTTTTTTAATTTATTCATTTCACCTTACAGGGGCGTGATCTACCAGGGGTAATCAATTTTCATAGAAATTCGTTTTAGCAATTTAATGTATGTGAAAATATATTAATTGCTGTGTTTAACTCACTTACATACAAAGTTAATTCTTCTATACTTTTGTATGTTTAGCAAATAAAATAGGCGCTTACTCGCTCTTTTTATTCCTCATAAAAATCCTGCAACGCTCCCATGTAGGTTCCATTCCATCCGTCAACAATATCATCAAAATCTGCATCGGGAATGTTATTGTGGCGTACTTCTAGTGAGGTACCGTCCTCATGTTTGTGCAGTTTAATGGTAACAATGGAGTTGTCGGAAGCGCCATCAAAATACCACTGCTGTACTATTTTTTTATTTTCTTCAAACTCCAGGTTTTTCCCTGTAATGCTACCATCCCACAACGAAAATTCACTGCCTGGCTCTGTACTCATTTCAGCTTCGTCAGAGGTCCATAGTTTAATGGTAGTTGGTTGTGTAAGGGCAAGGTAAACTTCCTCGGGTGTGGCGTTGATGATGTAGTATCGTTTAAAATCCTTCATGTTGCAGATGCGTGGTAAGGCTCAAAGTTAGTGGAATGTTAGTAGCAAAATGAGTTAATTACTTTATATTTGTACCTCTAAAAGGGCTATGATGAGATAGTCCCAATTCAAAACATTAATTAAAAACGATTGTGGAGTATTTTATTTGACAATTAAAATTAAAGATTAAAAAGAAAAAATTAAAAATGAAAAAGAACATTATAGTTATATTTCTGCTTGCTGCTTTTGCAGTAAATGCACAAACAGAGAAGATGGCTCATTTCGGAGCAAAAATAACAGCCGACCAAGCTATTGAAGTAACTAAGGTTACTGACTACTTAGCCAAAAAGGACACGGTGCAATTAAAACTTACCGGAAAGGTGGAAAGTGTTTGTCAGAAAAAAGGATGCTGGATGATGATGGAACTGGCCGATGGAAAAAGTATGCGGGTTCGTTTTAAAGACTATGAATTTTTTATGCCTAAAGATTGTGCAGGAAAAACGGTGGTGATAGAAGGCATTGCTTTTAATGATGTTACCACTGTGGAAATGCTTCGCCACTATGCAGAGGATGCAAAAAAATCAAAAGAAGAAATAGAGAAAATTACTCAGCCTGAAAAAAATCCTGCCTTTGAAGCGGTAGGTGTTATTCTGTATGAATAAAATACTGTTATCTTTTTTTCTGTTTTGCGCCATAGCCTTCTCTTCAGGAATTATTTCTGTTACAGGACATGGAGGTAACGTTGCCTTGGCCGATACCACGGATAGAAATCCGAATGGCAGCAGTGAATTGTCATTGCTGATGCGTAAAATGTATGACCACACCGTGGAAGCTAAAAAGGCGCTTGAACAAAAGAAGGTAGCTCCGTCACCAAGGTCGTTAACGACCCTTAAAACTGCAGCACCCACGGATAGCGAAACCAAGAACCAGTATTACGACACCTTTGCTGATATTTATTTGCAGTCGTTAGATGCTTACAACCATTCAGGAAAAAAAACGCTGACTAAAAATTATAACGCACTCATCAATTCTTGTTTAGCATGCCATAGCAGCCACTGCCCGGGGCCAGTGCCTAAAATTAAAAAGCTCTTGCTGCCGGCTACCCCTTAGGGCAAAAAGTAGTGCTCTATTTCTGTTTGTGTTACCTCCCTTACTTCACCACTTTTAAGATTTCCCAGTTCAAGTGCGCCAATGCGTACCCGGAGTAAACGTAATGTAGGCAACCCAACTGCTGCAGTCATTTTTCGTATCTGTCTGTTTTTTCCTTCTGAGAGAGAAATGGAAACCCAGGATACGGGGCCATGTCTTTCATCTCTTATTTTTTTGTTGCGTGGTGCAAAGCCCGGATCGGCAAACAACGATTTTGCTTCGCAGGGTAAGGTTGTGTACTTTTTGTCACGAATGCCAATTTCTACACCGTTTCTCAACTGTGCAATAGCATCTTCTGTTGCTGTTCCATCCACCAAAGCATAATACTCTTTGCTTATTTTTTTACTTCGTATATGCTCACTCAGTTGCCCGTTCGTGGTTAGCAACAACAGTCCTTCACTGTCTTCATCTAAGCGGCCAATGGCCATGGTTCCTTCAGGAAAAGTAAACAATTCTCCCAGCAATTTTTTCTTTTTTGCATCACATACAAATTGCGATAAATATCCATCTGGTTTATGCAGAATAAAGTGACGGTGGGAGCTCATGACTTTTGCGAAAATAAATTTGTTGAACCTACAAATATAAAGGGTCACCTGATTACGCCAAGGCAACCCTTTATGGACTTCAAATTAATTTGCTGCTGATTTACAAGATAACCATTTGTGCACGCCTTAGTACTAAAAATTAACTTTATTCTTACATTTACCCCATATGTTGTTTAGGAGTTACAAGTTCGCAAGGGTTGCTTTTTTACTGTTTCTGATAAGCCTCATTATTTACCTCCAGTGTTTTTACAGTCAAAAAGAGTGCAAGGAATTATTGCTGCACGCTTCAAAAAAAAGCTATGATGTGGTGGTGGTTCCCGGACTTCCTCTAGAAAATGGTAAGTGGGGCAAGATCATGAGAGGTCGTATTTACTGGGCAAAATACTTGTATGATAGTGGCATTGCTAAAAACATAATGTTTTCTGGGAGTGCTGTTTACACACCTTACATAGAAGCAGAAGTGATGGCACTTTATGCAGTGACCATAGGCATTCCGCGCGAGCATATTTTTACAGAAACAAAGGCAGAACACAGCACAGAGAATATTTTTTATTCGTATCGCAAGGCAATGAAATTAGGCTTTAAAACTGTGGCATTGGCATCGGACCCTTTTCAAAGCAAAATGCTATCAACTTACATAAAGGAACATGTAAATGTCGAAATTGATATTATTCCTTTTGTGACAGATACGCTAAAAAAAATGCATCAGGAAACAGAAGACCATGCCATAGCGATACAAAGCGCTTACGTTAGCAACTTTGTGGCGCTTCCCGATAGGCAAAACATATGGGAACGCCTGCGTGGCACACGGGGACTAAATGTTGACCTTAATGCTTATCGCTGAAAAAGTATTGATAGAGAACGTTTGAAAAATAAGCGGCCTTCATCAATTAGCACCATGCCGGCTTAACGAATTTAACTTTTCTATATTTGAAGCAAAATCCACAACAGCATTTTACTATATGACTACCCCACTGGCACCTGTACAGCAAACTGATCTTGAAATAGCGCAAATAGCACCCATAAAACATATTAAAGACATTGCCGCCAAGCTTGGTATAGCGACCGATGATTTGGAGTACTATGGCAAATACAAGAGTAAACTTCCGCTACATTTGATAGATCAAAAGAAGGTTGATGCCAGTACACTTATCCTTGTGTCTGCGGTTAACCCAACCCCTGCCGGTGAAGGTAAAACCACGGTTTCCATAGGACTGGCTGACGGGTTAAACAAAATAGGGAAGAACGCCATGGTGGTATTGCGCGAACCATCCTTAGGCCCTGTGTTTGGAATGAAAGGGGGTGCTGCAGGCGGAGGCTATTCACAGGTTATTCCCATGGTAGATATTAACCTGCATTTTACCGGAGATTTTTCAGCAATAGAAAAAGCCAACAATCTCTTGTCAGCTTTGATTGACAACAACATTCAAAACAAAATACATAATTTGAATATTGACCCCCGCACCATTGTGTGGAAACGGGTAATGGATATGAATGACCGATCACTTCGTCAAATTGTGATAGGTATTGGCGGCAGCAGTAACGGTATTCCGCGTGAAGATGGTTTCAACATTACAGCAGCATCAGAGGTGATGGCCATCATTTGCCTTTCGGTAGATTTTTATGACCTCAAAAAGCGTTTAGGAAATATTTTTATAGGATATACCTTTGATAAAAAACCTGTGTTTGCCCGCGACCTGAAAGCAGAAGGTGCTATGGCACTGTTGTTAAAAGATGCAATTAAATGTAACTTGGTTCAAACACTTGAAGGCAACCCTGCCATTATTCACGGGGGCCCTTTTGCCAATATTGCACAAGGAACCAACTCTATTATCGCCACCAAAACAGGTATGTCGCTTTGTGATTTTGTAGTTACTGAAGCTGGTTTTGGCGCTGACTTAGGTGCAGAAAAATTTTTAGATATAAAATGTCCTGTTGGCGGATTAAAACCAAAAGCTATGGTTTTGGTGGTTACCATAAGGGCATTGCGACATCATGGCGGAGCAAAAAAAGAAGAGTACAATACACCCAACCTCTCCTTTATTGAAAAAGGTTTCGGTAACTTAGAAAAACACATTGAGAACTGCCGCAAGTTTGGTTTAACACCTGTGGTTGCCATTAACAGTTTCTTTTCTGATAGCAAAGAGGAGGTAGAGTTTGTAAAGAAGCAATGCAACGCACTGGGGGTTAACGCAGTTGTATCAAAAGGGTGGGCTGATGGTGGTGAAGGAACACAAGATCTTGCTCGTGCAGTAATTGAGAGTGTGGAGTCAGGCAAAAACAACTATCATCCGTTATATGATTGGTCACTTTCTATTGAACAGAAAATAGACACCATTGCTAAGGAAATTTACGGGGCAAAAGAAGTGACTTACTCCCCCAAAGCACTTTCTCAGCTAAAGGATTTCGTGAAAAACGGTTTTAACCACTTACCTGTTTGTGTAGCTAAAACACAAAAATCTTTTTCTGATGACGAAAAGAAGATCGGTCGCCCACAAAATTTTATTGTAAGTGTAAGAGAGTTTGAGCTGGCCGCTGGTGCCGGTTTTGTAATCCCGATTTTAGGTGAAATGATGCGTATGCCCGGTTTACCAAACGTTCCGGCATCAGAAGGGATGGATATTGACAACCAAGGAAACATTACTGGCTTATCGTAACGCTGCTTAAATAAACGTGGTGTAACCCCATTTTTCGAATGATTTATGGTTGTCTTTATGTAGCCTGTCCTTTTGTTTAAATAAATTGCGGAAAGCCAAAATGAGTTTTTTGCGGAGTAATTCTTCGTTTTTCATCACTTGTATTTTTACATTGCAAAAGTGGCTTACTTGTTTTAACAACACGTTAACTGGTGGTTACCTTACCGTAAAAGCCTGAGTTTATGCTGAAGCAGTGTCGGCATTGCAGCCTGACAAAATATTTTTCACCATTTTTGCGTTATCACCACAGCCACACGCAGCATGACAAAATCACTTTCTTTCTTATTATTTATTTTTTTTACCATGGGCGTTAATGCGCAATCGGTGGTGGACGTATATAAAGGCTTTGCTTTGGTTGAATTGTTTACCTCGCAGGGCTGTAGCAGCTGCCCACCTGCCGAAAAAGTGTTGAGCGATGTAGTTGCCGATGCAACCAAGAACAACAAGCCGGTTTATACCTTGTCTTATCATGTGGATTATTGGAACAAATATGGATGGAAAGATCCGTATAGCTCCATACGCTTTACTCGCAGACAAAATAATTATGTTAGTGCTACCGCTACTGATCAAGTGTACACCCCACAGGTGTTTGTTAACGGCAATCAAGGCTTTGTGGGTTCAGATGCAAAACGATTAACCACTGAAATTGAAAAGGGCCTGAGGTCTGCATCGCAGCAAACATTGCAGCTTTCGCAAAGCACTATAACTGCTGTAGATACCTTGGTTTTGAATTATACGGTTACCAAAGCAGATGCTAATTTCAACTTAGTGTTAGCGGTGGTTGAGAAAAAAGTACTTACAAAAGTTAGCAAGGGAGAAAACTCCGGCAAAGTGCTTTCACATGACAACGTAGTACGCCTTTTCGAAGTATATCCACTGCCGACCACAAAAGGCATGGTGAAGCTGGCTAAGAACAAACTGAAACTCAATAATAATTTTTCACTCATAGCTTTCGTGCAACAAAAACAAAGTAAGAATGTTGTTTGTGTAACCTCGTTGGAGTTTTAATTCTCGACTCCGCAACAGTTTTTTAAAAATAACATCCATCCTTTTCACGCAGAGGCGGAGTAAGGCCGAGAACTTTTTTGGTAGGCACTAAAAAAAGCGCAAGGAGTAAAACTATCCCCTGCGCTTTCGATTTTAATTTTTCTCTCTTAGGCCTTTTAAATTTCGACTTTAGCCTTTTGACTTTTCTCTCTTAAGTCCTTTACCTATCCCACTTTATAGAACCCATTAGTCCTAGACTTTAGACTTTTAAATTTTGACTTTAGCCTTTCGACTTTTAAATTTCGAATTTTCCCTCTTAAGCCCGTTACCTAAGTAAATGCATTTTCACCGGTAATATCCATACCTGTTATTAGCAAATGCACGTCATGCGTACCCTCATAGGTAATTACCGATTCTAGATTCATCATATGGCGCATAATAGGGTATTCACCTGTAATACCCATGCCACCATGTATTTGCCGTGCTTCGCGTGCGCACCACAATGCAGTGTGTACACTGTTGCGTTTGGCCATACTTATTTGTGCAGGTGTAGCACGGTTTTCATTTTTCAGTTTTCCTAAACGCCAAACCAACAACTGACCTTTTGTAATTTCCGTTAACATTTCCGCTAACTTTTTTTGCTGCAACTGAAAACCTGCAATAGGCCTTCCAAATTGCTTACGCTCTTTAGCATAACGCAAGGCACTGTCGTAACAATCCATGGCAGCACCCAATGCACCCCATGATATTCCGTAACGCGCGCTATTCAAGCAACCTAAGGGCCCCTTCAAACCTTTCACGTTAGGCAGCAAATTTTCCTTAGGCACTTGTACATTATCAAAAACTAATTCACCTGTTGCGCTGGCACGAAGACTCCATTTTCCATGCGTTTCAGGAGTTGTGAAACCTGCCATGCCGCGTTCTACAATCAGCCCACGAATGATCCCTTCCTCATCCTTTGCCCACACCACTGCAATTTGCGCATGTGGGGCATTGCTTATCCACATTTTGGCACCGTTAAGCAGGTAGTGGTCGCCTTTATCTTTAATGTTAGTAACCATGCTGCTGGGGTCGCTGCCGTGGTCAGGCTCTGTAAGACCGAAGCAACCCAGCCATTCGCCACTGGCAAGTTTCGGTAAATATTTTTTACGCTGTTCCTCGCTGCCGTAGGTGTAAATTGGGTACATCACCAATGAACTTTGTACGGATGCCGTGCTGCGCACACCACTGTCACCACGCTCCAGCTCTTGCATGATTAGGCCATAGCTGATTTGGTCAAGACCACCACCACCATATTCTACTGGAATGTAAGGGCCAAAAGCGCCAATTTCTGCAAGGCCTTTTATCAAATGTTTAGGAAACTCTGCTTTTTGGCAGGCATCTTCAATAATGGGGCTTACTTCTTTTTTCACCCACTCGCGCGCACTGTCGCGTATAAGTTTATGTTCGTCTGTTAAAAGTTCGTCCAACAAATAATAATCGGGCGCCTGAAACCTGTCTTTTGCCATAATAGAATAAATGTAATTTTTGGAGAAGCAAAAATAGGGTTTTTATAGCTGCATTGGGGAATTAGTTTTTTTTGAAAACCAGTAACTGGAGCTTTTTGTTGCTGTTGTCCCGCTATTCATTGCAAGTCCGCCTGTGCTTCGTTCCTCGCGCAATGCTGGCTTTCCATTGCAACCTTTCCGCCTTTGGAGAATCGGGGGCAGGTTAAAACTTTTGTTCGTTTGTAAAATAAATGCCAACAACCTCAAAGTATATTCCCATGCACTTTCTCACATTCATTTAAAGGAATTTTTTTTATCGCTTTTATAATCGCCCGATTTTTTTCACCATGGAAAAAATAAATGTTGATTAATACAAATTATTTTGGCAGTTGCTGAAAACAGACAGGCCTTTTCAATTACGTTACAAAACTGAAACTGTGATAAACAGATTCGAAGGTGCCAAGGGCTATTATCCATTTTAATTCTTCTGAGTTTAAATCAGGTGTTTCAGAAATTAAGGAATAAGGTTCACCCGGAAGTACTGCTATTTTCATTTGCCTTTCTATTCTTAGTGAAGCATTGGGTCGTTTGTAGAGTGGGTTGTTCAAAAACACTTTTCTGTCAGAGCTTGCAAACATTTCAACCTTCCGCCTCGATTTAAATTCAACAGCATAATTCGCTATTCTTGTTTTGTCAATATAAGACTGATTGCGACCAACCACACCTGCCACTTCGTTGTTAACGTCAAATAGTTGACCATGGGTGTTTATTTTTCCAAGATATTCATCATTGTAGTAAATTAGGTTGCCCTGCTGTGTATATTCAAAATACAAATTAAAATCTGTTGAACATGCTACAATGCGGGTGTTTGTGTAAATGCCACGATCTATTCTCTGAAACGCAATTATAGGCGAGCCATCACATGCATGAATGTGTCCCGTAAGTTTATTAGAAATGCCTTTTGAAAAAGAATATCGGATATTATTGGTTATGTCTTGAAGAGAAAAGT
>JAYTNW010000044.1:0-3795 GCA_043748115.1 Bacteroidota bacterium
GTGGAATTGCAGCAAAAGCCAATGGACCGCTTAAAGAGCCTTCGCTACCCGTTAAACCTATGCTTGACACCACAGGGCAAATAGTTTGGCAAGCACCACATTTTATACAATAAAGCGACTGTCGCTGTACTTCTGCTTCAAGCAGCGCGCTTCGTCCAATATCAATAAGGATTAGGTACGCTTCACCAGAAAAATCCCCTTGGCGTTTACAGGAATTGACCAGTTGAAGAAAAGGCGAATTTCCTTGGCCGGTAGCATGTCCGGATTGTAGCCGAGTAAGAAGATCAACATCCGCCAATGAGGAGGTAATGCTATCAATAGAAGCGATGAATATATTTACATTATTCTCAGAATATAACCAGGCTTCCCTACTACTAATGACAAGAGAGCCCGAATCTGCCGCAAGAAATGAAGCTTCAGCTATATGTACATCAGCCGTCTTTTTTGTTAAAACTTTTTGTGAGGTTTTTTTAAAAACGTTATTGCCTGGGTTTATTAACGAATATCCTTTGCTGTTCTCCGTTAATTCCAGATCAAATGACCTTTGCTCACGAAAATAAGAGAGTAGTTTTAATTCATTTTCTAACTCCCCCGACAAATAAGAAACAGAACGTGCATTATTTTTTTTTAGGATTACATCAATTTCTTGTGTCACCTGTATTTGATCCTGTGCCCATAAAACCTTAATACCGGATTTTATACAATTCGCTTCAAACTGTATAAGGTATTTATCTAAATTTTCAATAGACTTCCATCGTATAGCAGCAGCGCGGTTTTTTGCCAGCTCGTAATTAATGAAACCGGAGGTAAACCGGAACTCATTTTTTAAATAATTGTTTTTTATTGCATTAACAGCATTTTTTAGAGATACCCCTTG
The DNA here is from genome assembly GCA_043748115.1 of Bacteroidota bacterium. Lineage (GTDB taxonomy): Bacteria > Bacteroidota > Bacteroidia > AKYH767-A > OLB10 > OLB10. Next base: position 878 of record JAYTNW010000044.1, read on the forward strand.
AAGAGCCTCTTGGCTGCGTGTTTTAAAATTTTCAAGTAAAAGAGGCATAAAAAATTCTACAGCCCGTATTGATCAATAAGATAAACCAAGGATGCCATTGTTGCTGCACCCAGCAATAATTCGCGCCTGTTTACGGCCTCAAAAACATCAAGTTCGCTATGATGAATATCAAAATAACGCTGCGTGTCAGGCAATAGGCCAATTAAAAAAGTGTTTTGATTTTTCAAATGCCCTATATCGGCACCGCCACCTTTTTTGTTAAAGCTATGAATCTCGTAAGGCTCAAACAAGGGCTTCCACGATTTTATTTTCTCTCCTTTTAAAGAATCACCTTCTGTAAAAAAACCACGGGGAGAAAAACCTCCTGCATCTGATTCGATGGCTGCAATGTGTATTTCATTTTTTTCTTTGGCCACCTCGGCATATTTTTTTCCACCACGGCCTCCATTTTCTTCATTCATATAAGACACGGCCCTAATGGTGCGCTTGGGTTTTATTCCTAGCTGTTTAAATATGCGAATTACCTCAATTGCCTGCACAACACCGGCTCCATCATCATGTGCCCCTTCTGCCAGATCCCATGAATCAAGATGTCCTCCCACGATAATATATTCATCAGGAAAAAGACTGCCCTTTAATTCCGCAATCACGTTTTGTGATGCAGTATCTGGTTTTGTTTCGCAAAACAAACTCAGGTTAAATAAAAGTTCAGGATCATACCGTAGCATTTGACTAAGCATATCTGCATCATTGGTGCTTATTGCACAAGCCGGTATTTTTTTACCATTCTCAGCATACCCCATTGATCCTGTATGTGGGTGGTCATCCAATGAGGGATTTACCGATCGAACAATAACACCCACAGCACCCAGCGGAGCAGCTTCTTTGGCACCTGCCCAACGCTGCCCTACAGCTTCGCCATAAGCATCAAAGGTGTTGATTTTAGTTGCATTCATGGGCTTGTTTAGAAAAACAAATTTGCCTTTAACATCAGCCTCTTTAAGCTTTTTAAGCTCCTCCATTCCATTTACTTCAATTACGCGTGCCGCCAATGGTTTGTCACCGGTGTTAACGCTACCGCCCAAGGCACAAATTTTTACTGAAACAGTTTTTTTATTTTTTGAAGAAACGATTTCTGCGTATTCCTTTTTGCCGCGTACCCAATACGGCACCATGATATCTTGTGTAAAAACGGCAGCCCCTGTTTCTTTCATCGTGTTTTTCACCCACTCAACGGCTTTGTTTGCATTTTCCGAACCACTTAGGCGAGGCCCTATGTTTTTACACAATTGTTTTAAGTGAGCATAGGCTTGTCCGTTAAGCAGAGCTTCGCTGTAAATGCTCTTTAGCATAACAGAGTCGGCAGGCTGAGCCATACTTTTAAAGGATACAACAAAGATTAATGATAATGCAAGAATGTTTTTCATCTTAAAATTATTAGCAAATTTAAAGAAGCCTATTTCATATATTTGGCTGAATAAAAAAATTATGAGCAAACAAAAGTATATTTTTCATGTTAACAGATCATATTCACCACCCATTAGTTAAACATGCAACAGGATTATCAGCCAGGAGCTTGTAACATTGGAGAGAAAGAATTAAAAGTAAGACAAAAGTTTCTTCTCTTCTTTTTTTCTTTAACAGTGGCACTTACCATTGCAACTCACCTTACGCACTCACTTTTGGCATTGTTATTTTTATTTTTATTTACTTATTCAACCATTGTTCTGTTTGTGGAGGTTACAACTCGTTTTTGTGTTTTGTTCGGTTTTTTCGGCATCTACAATTTTAAGGCGCTAGGTAATCTGGATACAATACATGATTGCCGTTGTAAAAAAAGAGACCGTGTTAAATCATTTTTAATTTTAACGGGAGCATTAATTCTATCAGTGCCTTACATCTGGTTTGTTTATAAAATTGCCTGCTGCCCTTACTTAACATAAATTAATTTTTGGAGTTCGTTCTTCTCTTTATCTTTGAACATTCACCATCAAATGAAGCGCCTGTTTTTTTTCATCACTATCTTTTGCGGTATGGTTCTGCCAGCAATTTCGCAAACGCTATACACCGGCAGCAAAGGTATTATCAAATTTAGATCTGAAGCGCGTTTGGAACTGATAGATGCACAATCGGATCGTTTAAAAGCCGCGCTTGATCTGCAGAAAAAAACATTTGCGTTTTCAGTACCAATCAGCAGTTTTATGGGTTTTAATGCGGAGTTGCAGAGAGAGCATTTCAATGAAAAATATATGGAAAGCAGTCGTTTTCCAACAGCTTCATTCATTGGAAAAATAATAGAGGACATTCAATTAGATAAAAACCAGGTTTTGCAAGTGCGCGCTAAAGGAGTGTTGTCTGTTCACGGTGTTGAGCAGGAAAGAATTATAAAAGCAACCATTAGTGTAAAAGATGGGCGCTTGGTTATTGTGTCAAAGTTTAGTGTTTTATTAAAGGATCATGCTATCAGGGTACCTAAGGTGGTGCATGAAAAAATAGCAACTGAAATTTTTGTGGATGTTAATGCTCAATTACAAAAGTAATTTTATGAAAATAGGACGAGCGTGGAGCACTGTGCTTATCCTTATATTGTTTTTGTTTATTAGCAATGATGTGCTTGCTCAAAATCCTTTTTTTAAACAGTTTTCTATCAGTTACGAAAACGCAGGAATAAATATAAACCAAGTCATAAAAGACAAAAACGGTTTTTTGTGGATGGCCTCTTCAGAAGGATTGTATAAATATAATGGTGTTGATTATGTTTTTTATCAATTGCCTGCCGAAAATAAATCCAATGAAGTAAAGTGTGTGTATGAAGATGCCTCTGGAATTATTTGGGCAGGATATAAGAATGGAAACATAGCCCAATTAAAGAACGATTCATTTCAACTATTAAATGCGGAAGAAGGGTTGCCGCGAAA
>JAYTNW010000045.1:0-6763 GCA_043748115.1 Bacteroidota bacterium
CAATTTCTTACTTCAAAACAAAGGTAAAAAAAGGCCGATAGTAAAACAACATCATTACTTGCTTTGCTGGTTTTGAAGAATGATGGCATCAACAAAAAACCTGGCTGCCCAATTGGGTATATCATAAGCGCAATAGCCCCCATTAACAGGCCACGACCCTGAAATGCCTCCATTAATGTTTGCCGAAGGTGATGTAAGCTGTTTTTCTTTAACAAAATCAATTAGTTTGTTGGCCGTTTCTGCATATTTAGCATCGCCTGTAGCTTGTGACAGAAAAAACCCGACCACACTCAACTGGCAATTGCCTGTGAGGCAACAAAATCCTGCATCTGATTTCCATTGTTCATCTAATTCACCCTGCAAAAATCCGTTGCTTTTTACCAACGGGATAATTTGATCATAAGATTTTGCAACTGCCTGTATCCATTTTTCATTTTGCACATCCATTCCGGCACCTAAAATTCCTCTTAGGGCGTACCCAATGGTATGTGTTGTTGGTATTTCATCTTCATCAAACCCATTGTCGGTAAAATATCCGTTTTCTGTTTGTAAAGACAATGCGTACTCTATATTTTTTATTCCGGCCTGCGCATATCTCTCATCACCGGTTTGCTTTCCTAGTCTGATGAGTGCCCATGCAGTACGTGTGTTAGAGCTTAATTGGTGCAGGGTAAACTCGCGCCATGCACCATCATGCTCTTGTATTTTTAAAAGCCAGTCTGCACTTTTTTTAGCAGCGGTAATTATTTTTTCATTTCCGTAATGGTTGTAGTAATCCAGCAGTCCCAGTATAATCTGCCCGTTGTTAAACACGCGTGGCGGCTGATTTTTAAAATCGCCAAACGATCCCGGAAAAGTGCCATCTAGGCGCTGTACTGTCAAAAGCCAATCAGCTAGTTCAGTGATCAAATCTCTTTCGGCAAACACCTTTCGGTAAAGTTCAGGATAGTTTTTTTTAATGCTGATAAGGGTATTTATCCAGAAGCCCGTTGTTTCGGGGTAAGATGGGAAAAACTTATTAAACATCATGGAGTACTTCGCTGAGCTGCCTCCTCCGGAAATAAGGGTTTGTTTAAACCACGTTAATGCCAGCTCCATCCTGTGCTCATTGCTCAATTCATCTGCAACAGTTTGCGAAACAAGGTTGAGGTACCTTAAACGTATCTGTGAAAATATTTTTTGTATCATATAAAACAAGCTTAAAGAATTTTTTCAAGCAATTCATTGTAAGTGAAAATGCCTGAAATTTCTCCATCTTTTAGTTCATATATGCGGTCACAATTTTTTAAGGTTGTAAACCTGTGTGCAATTATAAATATGGTTTTATTGGTGTTGGATAGCGAGTCAATGGCTTCGCTTACTTCCTGTTCTGTTTGCGTATCAAGCGCGCTGGTGGCCTCATCAAATACAAGTATTTGCGCATTTCGATATAAGGATCGCGCAATACCAATGCGTTGCTTTTGTCCTCCAGAGAGGCGCGACCCGCGTTCACCAACCTCAGTGTCCACACCTTTGGGTAATCCTGCAACAAAATTATTTAATGACGACTGTCGAACAGCCATATCAAGCAATTGCTGATCCACATTATCTTCACCAAAGGCAATGTTATCCTTTACGGAAGTATCCAGCATAAAAATATCCTGCTTCACATAACCGATCATACTGCGCCAATACTCTACGTTTTCTTCCTTCAGATGTTTGCCATCCACCAAAATACGGCCTGAGTCCTCTTCATAAAAACGAAGCAGGATATTCATGAGTGTGGTTTTACCGGAGCCTGAACTACCTACAAAGCCCACCTTTTCTCCACGCTTCACTGTAAAGCTTATGTTTTTTATAACTGGGTCTTTGGCCTTCGGGAATTTAAAAGTAATGTTATCAAAGGTTATTTCTTTATTAAATGGAATAGGCAAATCGCGTTTCATTTCAGCCTGTTTCACATAAAGATCATTGTAATCGTTAAGGTTTTCAATGGCAACTTGATTTTTTGTAACCTGCATCACGGCATTCATAATACGGTTTAATGAGGGCATTAAACGATATGCTGCGGCTGCAAAAGCTCCCACCATCATTATCACATCTTGGTTTCCGTCTTCTACAAAAATGGCATAAACGAAAATTACCACAATGCCTAAAATAGCAACCAGTTCATACCCTCTAAACGGAATCATGTTTAGCACCAACGAAGACATGGAGAGATCGTGATAGCTTTTTTGGTAACTTAAAAATTTATTGCGGTAATAATCTATTTTGTTAGACAACTTAATATCCACATAACCCATAATGGAGTTATTGATTGCTGCCAAGGCCAAAGGAAACATGTAATCAAGACCGCGACCGATACGCTCATTTTGATTTTTAATAGAATAATAAAGCAGATAAGAGGCAGGGCCTATGATAAGAAGAATAAATCCAAAAAGTTTAATGTTGTACACAGCAATCAGGATAATGATCATCAGTAAAATAATCATTTCAGAGAACAGCATTAGAACCGGCAACAACACCCATGCTGTGTAAGAAGCGGGGTTTTGTTGAACATGGTTTATGATGCGCGAGGATTTGACACTGGTAAAGTCGAAATAAGACAGGGTAAAGTATTTTGCAAATTGGTTGCGAGAGATGTTGGTGGCCACATCTTCCATAAATTTTCCTTCAACAAAAAGCACAAAAATTCCAAAACCTGTTTTAAATAACTGGAAAGCCAAAATACACAAAATGGTAAAGACCATAAAAGTTTTATCTGACTCAAAATTAAGTTTTGTGTAAAACGAATGTAGGTAGTGATTTGAATGAATGATGCCAGGATCGGTTGCCATTTTTACCAACGGCAATACTGAGGCAAGTCCCACCACATCCAATCCAGCAGCGAGAAAAATCAGCAATGCAATCCATTTAAGTCTCTTTTTTTGAGGTGATGAAAGATGATCCTTAATACTTTGATAAGTACTTTGAACAGCTTCTGAAAAGGTGTATTTCTTTTTATTAATAGCCATCAGTTAGTTTTAAAAGGTTATTTGTAATAGGCTCCGCCATATCCGACAGGCATGTTTTTGGGATTGACCGAATTGAGAATAAAACTCAGGCTTTTCACATTATTTTTTTCCACAAGCTGGTGAGCCACTTCAATAAATTCCTTCTTGCTGTATCCTGCTTTCATTACATATAAATTAAGATCAGAATATTTCATCATCACCAATGCGTCTGACAACAATCCTACGGGAGGCATGTCAAGAATAATATATTCATAATGTTGCTTAAGTTCATTTATCAACTGCTCCATCATGGGATCTAAAATAAGTTCTGATGCATTGGGCGACTTAGGTCCACTTAAAATAACTTTTACGTTTTCAACGGGAGTGTCCTTGGTAGCTTCTTTTAGCGTTGCTTTACCCACAATGTATGAGGTAACACCAACATCATTGGTCATGTTCCATGCTGTGGCTTGCTTGGGTTTGTGTAAATCCAAATCTACAATAACAACCTTCTTTTTGGCACGTGCTAAAATTGTTGCGGTGTTCACTGCACAAAACGTTTTACCCTCACCAGAGATGGTGGAGGTGAACAAAATAATTTTGGAAGAAGCCTTGGGAGCAAAATAAGAAAGATTTGTTCTAATGACGCGGAAAGCCTCTGCTGCTAAGGATTGTGGGTGTGAATGCACCACTAAATAATCCTTTTTTGCTTCTGAGCTTCTGCCGATAACACCAATGATAGGATGGGTGGTCATGTCGGCCAGTTCCTCCTTGGTGGTAACGTAGTTATAAAAAATACTTTTGAAGAAGATAAGCAAGAATGACAATGCAAGTCCGCCACCAATTCCCATGAACAACATTTTATTTCTGATGGGCCTTATTAAACCAACGGAAGATGCATGTTCAAGAATAGATTTATCAGGAACAATGGCTGCTTTTGCAATGACTGTTTGAGAGCGTGTTTCAAGCAGGAACAAATACATTTTTTCATTGATTTCCTTTTTACGTGTAATGTCGCTCAACCCTTTAATTGCTGAAGGCATTCTACTAAGACTTGCTGATGCACTTCCCTCTTGCGCTGCATAGGCATTGATTTGCATCACTAAATTTCGCCTCACGTTGGCTACTATATTAATGGCATTGGTTTTAGAAATTTCTATTTGCGAGTCAATTTCACGGATCTGTGGGCTGGTTGGTGTTAAGCTAAAAGATAAATTGGTTTTTTGCTGAAGCAGATCAGACAATTTACCAAAGGCCGTTGCTAGTCCGGGGTTGTTTTGATCAGCTAACAGTGAAGGTGAAATTGTTGCTATATCACTTCCGCTGCTGGTTAACTGCTCGTAAATATAATTTACTGAGTTAAGTTGAACCATCAACTTAGCTTTTTCCCCTTGCACATCCATCTTTTGCTGAAGAAAAGCGGTTTGCTGACCTTGCACATCATAAGCCCCTTTTTCTTGCTGGAAGTTAACTAAGTTAGACTCCACTCCATTTAACTGATTCTCCACATCCTTTAATTGATCATCAATAAATGATAATGAGTTATCATTAATAGCTCGCGCTACAGAAATGGAGTAATCTACATACAATCTTGTAAGCGTGTCTAAAAAATCTATGGCCTTTTCTTCCACTTCATCTTCAATAGCTACGTTAATTATGGAAGCCTCTTCATCCTTCTCCAATTGAAGGGCTGATTTATATTTTTTAACCAGATAGCTGTGGTTGTTGACCACAAACATGTATTGAAAGTCACTAAACTTTGAATTTTTAAGGATGGCTTCTTGCTTGCCGTTAACTATTAACGAAAATTTATTGGTAACCACTGGCTCACCAAACTTAAAAACCTTGTTAAATGAATAATCATCTGTTTTTATATCCAATGAAAACTGTTCCTTATTAATAACGCGCAGGTTAAAAGGCACACCGTAAAAAGCCTCGTCCAGCACTTTTCCCTCAACGCTGAAAGGCGTACCTTTATACACTTCCCCAGTTTTAAGCTTTCCTTTGATGTAGTAAGAAATATCGAGGTTTAGCTTGTTGATGGCCTCACTAATGAGTTTGGTTGACGACAATATCTGTATCTCATTAGCGACCTCCTCCTTATCGGGACCCATGGGAATAGCATTGTCAAGTGCATCTTTAAATGCATTTTTTGCAGGCATAATCAATACCTTGGCTTCTGCCCCGTAAATGTAGGTGCTTTTGTAAAGCATAAAAATGGCGGCACCCACGCATAGCCCAATAAAGAGTAGAAACCAGTACCAATTTTTGGCAACTAGGTTGAGGGCATTTTTAACGTCTTTAGCATCAATTATAGACTCACTTCTTAAAACTTTTTGGCTGCTCATAAAAAAATTAAATAATTACGTAACACCTTTGTACTTAAAAAAGCACAAGATGGTTCTGAAATTGGTGGTTAAATCGCTTAATTTGCACAAAGTTAAGAACATTTACAGGCAACTATTTTAACCACACCATAATAATTTTAACAACTGATGGTAACTATCTTTAAGACATCATCGTTTACCAACTACATTTTATAACTATTTTACAATGAAAAAAGCTTTAATTACAGGCGTAACAGGTCAGGACGGTGCTTATTTAAGTGAACTCCTTTTAGACAAAGGCTATGAGGTTCACGGCATTAAGCGCAGAAGTTCGCTATTTAACACTGAACGCGTGGATCATTTGTACACTGATGTACATGAAAAAAATGTAAAATTTAAACTGCATTACGGTGATCTCACCGACTCTGCCAATATTACCCGCATTATACAAGAAGTGCAACCAGATGAAATTTACAACCTGGGTGCCATGTCGCATGTAAGGGTAAGTTTTGACATGCCGGAGTACACTGCCAACGCTGATGGTATTGGCACGCTGAGAATATTGGAGGCGGTGCGGATGTTAAACATGACTGAAAAATGTAAAATATACCAAGCATCTACCAGCGAATTATATGGTTTGGTGCAGGAAGTACCGCAACGCGAAACCACGCCATTTTACCCTCGTTCACCCTATGCTGTTGCAAAACTTTATGCTTACTGGATAGTGGTAAATTACCGCGAAGCGTACAATATGTTTGCCTCTAACGGAATTTTATTTAACCATGAGTCACCGTTACGAGGAGAAACCTTTGTAACTCGTAAAATTACAAGAGCAGTATCACGCATTGCATTGGGATTGCAGGATGCCATGTATATGGGAAACATTGATGCAAAACGTGATTGGGGACATGCCAAAGATTATGTGGAAGGCATGTGGCGCATGATGCAACACAGCCATCCTGACGATTTTGTTTTGGCCACCGGTGTTACCACCACGGTGCGCGATTTTATAATTATGGCATTTAACGAGGTGGGTATTGATATTGAATTTACCGGCAAAGCAGAACAGGAGCTGGCTGTTGTTAAAAAATGCAATAATGCCGCTTATCAAATTCCTGTTGGACAGGTGGTAATGAAAATTGATCCCAAATATTATCGCCCTACAGAGGTTGAGTTGTTAATTGGTGATCCAAAAAAGGCAAAAGAGCTTTTAGGATGGGAGCCTAAACATGATTTAAAATCAATTGTTAAAGACATGATGACATCCGACCTTAATTTGTTTAAGCGCGATCAGTATTTAAAAGATGGCGGACATAAAATCATTAATTATCACGAAGCTTAAGAATAATTTTTCATGAATAAGAATTCTAAAATTTATGTTGCAGGCCATCGCGGAATGGTGGGCTCTGCCATTGTAAGAAAATTGAATAAGGAAGGATATGATAACCTGGTCTTAAAAAAGTC
>JAYTNW010000046.1:0-3445 GCA_043748115.1 Bacteroidota bacterium
TTTCTTTTCACCACATAAAGAGAGAAAGGCTTCGCGTTCAAGATCCAGCAAATACTGCTCTGAAACTAATGATGGGGACGACAGGTTGCCACCGCAGAAAATGTTCCCGAGTTTTAAGGAAATAAATTTGTCATACTCGCTCATGTAATTCCCTGCCACCATAGCATTGGCGCCTGCTTGCACCATGCCCAACCCCTGTCTGCCTAACACCCTAACGTCTTTTCTAATGACCGGTTTTACATATCCGGCATCAGCCATGGCTAACACACTTTGTTTGGCATCAGCAATCAATCTTTTTTTGTTGAGGGTAATTTCATCATGCCCTTTTCTTAAAATGCCAAGGTCAAATGCTTCATATGCTGATGTTGAAACCTTGGCCATACCAATCGTTAAAAAACGATCGCGTAAAAGATTCATTTCAATATCTCCTTCTTTTACGGAGTCGGCAAAACGTAAGGCAAATTCTTTTGAGCCACCACCACCTGGTATTAGTCCCACCCCAAATTCTACAAGTCCAATATAGGTTTCTGCAGCGGCTTGCACCTTATCTGCATGTAAGCTCATTTCACACCCGCCACCCAAGGTAAGACCGTGAGGAGCTACTACCACCGGCACACTAGAGTACCTCACACGCATGTTGGTGTTTTGAAACGCGCGGATGGCAAAATCAAGTTCATCAAACTCCTGTTCAACAGCCATCATAAATACCATACCGAGATTGGCTCCGGCAGAAAAATTTTGCCCTTCGTTTCCAATTACCAAGCCGCGGAAATTTTTTTCAGCAAGGTCAATGGCTGTATTTATTCCCTGAAGCACTTCACCTCCTATGGTGTTCATTTTGGTTTTAAACTCTAGGTTTAATACACCATCACCAATGTCATACAAGGTACATCCTGAGTTTTTCCAGACTACCTTCTCAGGAGAAATATTCTTTAAGGAAATGAGTTGCTCCGTTCCAGACACTGTTTTGTAAGCGCGTGAAGCGGTGTCATAATATTTTTTTGTGCCGTTTTCGTATTTGTAAAACTGTGTGTTCCCCGTAGCAATCATATCATCTACCCATGTGGCCACACCATAGCCTGATTTTTTCATGGCATCAACAATATTTTTCACACCCAATGTATCCCATGTTTCGTAAGGTCCCATTTCCCACCCAAAACCGGCACACAGCGCATCATCAATTTTATAAAGCTCGTCAGTGATCTCTGGAATGCGAAAAGATACATAAGAAAACAAGCTAAAGAACATGGTGCGGTAAAAATCACCGGCTTTGTCTTTTCCCTGCAACAATACTTTCATCCTTTGTTGCAGGTCGTCAATTGTTTTGGTGGCCTCCAGTGTTGCAAATTTTGATTTTACCTGCGGCACATATTCAAACGTGTTAAGGTCCAATTCAAGTATTTCGGTTTTCCCATTAGCGTCTTTAGTTTTTTTATAAAATCCTTGCTTGGTTTTGTCACCCAGCCATTTGTTCTCAACCATTTTACTGATGAATGGAGGAAGCACAAATTTGTCACGACCCTCATCTGAGGGTAAATTTTTATGCGCATCGTTGGCAACGTGAACCAAGGTGTCTAACCCAACCACATCACTGGTGCGAAAAGTTGCTGATTTGGGTCTGCCAATAACTGGGCCTGTTAACTTATCTATTTGAGAAACAGTTAAGCCAAGATCTTTAATAGAATGAAACATGGCCATAATGCCATATACGCCAATCCGATTTGCTATAAAAGCTGGGGTGTCTTTGCATAAAACGGTCGTTTTTCCTAAGTAACGGTCGCCATAGTTTAGCAGAAAGTCAATAACGGTTTTTTCTGTATGCGGTCCGGGAATAATTTCCAATAAAGGTAGGTAACGGGGAGGGTTAAAAAAGTGAGTGCCGCAAAAATGTTTGTTAAAGTCATCATTTCGTCCATGCGTCATCAGGTGAATAGGAATACCGGATGTGTTGGAGGTGATCAGGGTTCCCGCTGTCCTGTGCTTTTCTACTTCCGTAAATATCTTGTTCTTGATCTCTAAATTTTCAACCACCACCTCTATAATCCAATCGCTGGTGGATATGTCTTTCATGTTATCTGAAAAATTACCTGTGGTAATTCTTGAAGCAAAGTTTTTGTGGTACAAAGCAGCAGGGTTGCTTTTTAAGGCACTCTGTAGGGAGGAATTTACAATCCTGTTTCTGAATTCAGGCGACTCTTCGTTGAGGCCTTTTTTTTGCTCTTCCTGCAGAAGTTCTTTTGGTACCATGTCCAGCAGCAAAACTTTAACCCCAACATTGGCAAAATGACATGCAATTCGCGAACCCATGATCCCTGATCCTAAAACGGTAACTTGTTTAATATTTCTGTTCATTCTAATTTTTTCTGTTTCAATTCAAACACTATACATTTAATTTTTGCAACACCTGCAAACTTACTCATGTTGTTTTGCCGGCTGCAGCATCGTCCAACAAACCTAATTAATCGCCATTATCAAACAACCGGTGTTTTTAAAAGTTATCACGAATGTTATTGTTAAATATGGGTTGTTAATCAAGCCGGTAAATTAGGCATTGGGTTATTTGTCTTTTTTAAATATTTTCATTAGGTCTAAGTTTTTTGCCTCTTCCACATCACTTAATTCTAGTTCTAGCGCATGTGTGCTTTTTTGTATTTCAATGAGTGAAAGGATCAGTGATATCATAAAAACAAGTATGGCTATGCTAAAACTTACGCGTGCCCAATAGAGGTTTTTAATGTATATCTGAAACATACAAATAATCGAAAACAGAAAACTAAGTACACCAAAAAATTGCATTTGTTTGATAAGCCTCAACCTGAAGCGAAGGTTACGAATTTGTTCAGCGAGAAATTGTTTGTTTTCTGTATCACGATGCCTGTCGTGCAACGAACGCACCAACGTACTGATGGCTAAAAATCGGTTGGTGTAAGCCAAAATAATTAAACTGATGGCAGGAAATAAAAGTGCTGGGGTGGTAAAGGAGATATCCATATGGTTTGCTGGTGTGGTGTTACATTTATATTAATAACCGGTTGTGGTTTTAACAGAACAAAATAAAGTGAAAAAAGTAAAGACCAAGCATTATTGTTTTGTAAATAAAAGTTCTATCCAACAAAAACTGCATATTTGTAGTCTTATTAGGAAGAAAACAACCGTGCGAATTAATCCGTTTTATTTATTTCTTTTTACTGTACTCGTCTTACCTACTTTTCTCTGTGCTCAAAAAGGGATAATAACGGTCGGGTTTCAATACAAGCCCATTTTTAATAACGATTTTTTTCGTGCCGGTGCCCAAAGTTCTGAATTAGGAAACTCCAATGTAACAATAAGCCCCAAGTCAGGTTTCTGCGCTGGAATGGTAATTCGCAAAGGGATAACGGATCGCCTTTCCTTAGAAACGGGGATTAATTTTGTAAAACGAAATTATGCCATTGAGTTAAGCGAC
>JAYTNW010000047.1:0-2265 GCA_043748115.1 Bacteroidota bacterium
TAAAGAGATGGCTTGCCTTTATAAAAGGAAGGTTCCGTTTGTATGGCAATATCATTTTGAAGGCCTGTTGTGTTGGTGGTAACATTTATTGCCTCAAACGTTGTATTTATTAACTCAACGGTGTAAGCAGTTCCGGCATCAGACAAATCAACGGATGAAGAAAAGTAAGGAAAATCGTTTTCCTGTTTAAAAAAGGCCTCTTTAAAATTAAATTGATCTTTGTTGTTCACAAAACGATTTGCCGTCCATTCAATATGGTAGCTTCCTTGTCGATTAACCGGGTTGATTTGTTGCGCAAATGCACCGCTTAAAAAAGAGAAAGAGCAGACAAACAATAGAAACGATTTTTTCATGTTTACATCAGTTGGGACAAAATTAGCTTTATCGGGTAATTATAGTGTAAATAACATGTAATAATGAATTTTATTTTGTTTGATTATAAATAATTAAACCAATATCTTTGTTTCGGATATATAATCAGAAACCACACAATTATATTTACCTTGGTTTGTAACTATTTCATGAAAATGCGTATAAAAAAATAGTTTGAATACACGTTAAACTATGACGAAGCGCTTACTTCTTACCGTACTTATTTGCTTTGAGATTGCCACTGCACAGGCTCAAGATCCGCAGTTTTCGCAATTTTATGCAAACCCAATTTACCTTAACCCAGCCTTTGCCGGTTCGGTGAGATGCCCTCGTTTGGCACTCAATTACCGAAACCAATGGCCCGGGCTAAACAAAACCTATATTACCATTAGCGCCTCCTACGATCAGCATGTGGATGCACTTGGCGGTGGCGTTGGGCTTATGATCATGAACGACAAGGCCGGTAACGGAACGCTTAATAGCACAGCCGTTTCAGGGGTTTATGCTTACAGTTTAAATATCAGCAGAAATTTTACTATTAGGGCGGGACTGCAAGCTACATACATGCAAGAAAGGCTTGATTTTGACAAGCTCACCTTCGGAGATCAAATTGACCCACGTTATGGGTATGTTTACGCAACGCAAGAAGACCGCCCAAATGAAAAACATGGCTTTGCCGACTTTTCAGGAGGAATGGTTGCATACAGCTCCAAGGTTTATGGAGGCTTTGCAGTTCATCACTTAACAGAACCTGATCAGGCTTTCATAGTGCAAGGATCGAGCCCATTACCAAGAAAAATAACAGCACACCTTGGCGCATTGCTTCCATTAAAAGGATCCTCCACCTATAAGGGTCGTATGGAAGGCACCTTCCTCTCTCCTAATGTTTTATATCAGCAACAACAAGGTTTTAACCAACTAAACCTAGGTATGTATATCATCAAAACTCCCATTATTGGTGGGCTTTGGTACAGGGGATATTTGAACGGAAAAAGTTTCCTTTCCAGCGATAGTTTCATCGCTTTAATTGGTATCCAAAAAGAATTGTTTAAATTTGGCTACTCTTATGACATCACCGTTTCTAGATTAAGCAACAATGTTTCAGGTGGCTCGCATGAGGTTTCTTTCGGAATGCAGTTTGAGTGTCGCCCGAAAAAAAAGAGATTTAAAGCAATAAGTTGTCCAACGTTTTAGTTATATCAACCATTATTTCAACCACAAACTTGAATAAAAATCTGATCATGGATCTTAAAAATGCATTTCAAAAGATCGTGTTGTTTTCCGTTTGCGCGGCAACCCTTTCCTCTTGCAGTAAAAAAGAAAAATCAGCCACCACCGGGTGGAAATACAATGATGAAAAAAGCGGTGGCTTCGAGGTAACTCCTTACTTGGAGCAAGAAACCGGCCCTGGTTTAATTTTGGTGGAAGGCGGCACGTTCTCTATGGGCCGTACGGAACAAGAGCTCAACTACAACTGGGACAACATCCCGCACCGCGTAACGGTGTCTTCTTTTTACATGGATGAAACAGAAATAGCCAATGTTCATTACCGAGAATATCTTTATTGGTTAGATCGCGTTTTTGGTACTGACTATCCAGAGGTTTACAAAAAAGCTTTACCTGATACCTTGGTTTGGAGAAGCAAGTTGGCTTATAATGAACCTATGGTAGAACTTTACCTTCGTCACCCCGCTTATGATAATTACCCAGTGGTTGGCGTAAACTGGTTGCAAGCAAATGATTTTGCCGGATGGAGAACAGATCGTGTAAATGAACAAATATTAATTCGCGAAGGTATTTTAAGGGTTAACCCTGCCCAAGTTAATGAGGACAATTTTAATACCGACTCATATCTTGCCGGACAATACGAAGGCTTAGTAAAAAGTAAATTGC
>JAYTNW010000048.1:0-3743 GCA_043748115.1 Bacteroidota bacterium
CATGAAAAGTTCCGGTGTCACTATAGGAGTTGATTCCGGATTCTATGGTATAGGTGTATCCATACTTTTCCCTCACTCCTAAATTTAAGCGTGAATTCATGCCGGGGCCACCTAAAATGTTGTTGAGGAGCACCATTTTAATTCTGTCTTTGTGGTGCAGGGAATGAGCAACAGTGCCCATCATGTAATGGCATTGAGCATTGTGTTTTTTTACAGTGATAGTTGATGGGCGATAGCTTTTAAATTTTTGCCTGGTATCAACTCCTGTTCTCCTGCGGTATCCAGAAAAATACTTTGTTGCCAAATCTAAAACTTGCCTCTCGGTAAAGTTGCCGGCCACAGCAAACACTATTTTGTGGGACTTGTAATTTCGCGAGGTAAAATTTACAAGATCTGCCGATCGGAAACTACGAACGGTATCTTCTGTGCCTAAAATGGGGTTGCCTAGTGCATGGTTTTTAAAAAGTTGCCCTTCAAAATCATCGAAAATCTGCTCACCTGGCGTGTCTAAGTAGGTTCTTATTTCATCACAGATAACCTCTTTTTCTTTTTCCATTTCTTTTAATGGATAAATGGAATGAAAGCAAAGGTCGTTAATAAGCTCAGCCGCACGTTCCAAATAGGGGGTGAGGAAGGAGGCATGTACGCATGTTTCTTCTTTACTTGTAAAAGCATTAAGCTCGCCACCTACCACCTCTAAACGGTTAAGGATGTGAAATGATTTTCTTTTTTTTGTCCCTTTGAAAAGCATGTGTTCAATAAAATGAGCAAGCCCTTCTTTTCCTTTTTCCTCATTGCTTGTTCCGGCTTTTATCAGTAAAGCACAATGAGCAATTTCAGAATCAGTGGTAGGATAAAATAATACGCGAAGGCCGTTTTTAAGTTCGTAAACAAGTGGAAGCATAGTGAAAATTGAATGGCAAAGGTAAGGTATCCGCTCGTGACACCTGTGCCCATAGTAGCTTTTTGATAGGATAATTTTCGCCATTTTTTAGGTAAGTTTGCAAGAATCGTTTTTAAGGTATGAATAAACAACTGCAACTTCTTATCATTTTGTTTTTTTTGCCGATGTCGGGTTCTGTTTTATTTGCACAAAGTTTTTTGTTTGCCAACAGGGTAGGAGGTGCACAGTTTGAAAATGCAATGGGCATTGCTGTTGATCATTCTTCAAATATTGTGATTAGCGGCTATTTTGCAGGCACCGCTGATTTTGATCCTGACACTGCTTCAGCCGTGAATATTTCAAGCAATGGTAGTAATGATGTATTTGTTGCCAAGTATGATTCAACAGGATCGTTTTTATGGGCTATTGCTATCGGTGGCCCCAATGATGAACTCATGTATTCCGATCCTGTGGTTGATCTTTTTAACAATGTTTATGTATGTGGAGTGTTTAACGATGGTTGTGATTTTAATCCGGCTGCACAAAATTTTCAGTTGAATAATTATGGATCTAACGATGGCTTCATTGCAAAATACGATAGCATGGGTAACTTTATTTGGGCAAAAGGTTTTGGAGGTATGCTGGAGGACGATGTTTACCGCATTGACGTGGACAACAATGGCGAGGTGTTATTTATCGGCTCCTTTAAAGATACGGTTGATCTCAATCCCGGTACTGCGGTTTTAAGTTTTACCTCTGCAGGTGGTGCAGATGTTTTTTATGGAAAATTAGATGCAACAGGATCACTCGTTTTTGTGAATGCCATGAGAGGAAAAGGTGATGATAGGGCTTATAATATCACACACGATCTCAACAACGAAATTGTTTTAACAGCAGGTTTTAATGATACCATTGTTGTAAATCCTAACGGCACTTCATTAACTTTAACTGATCCGTCAGGCGCATCTTCGCTGGTGGCTAAATTTTCTTCGCTTGGAAGTTTGCAATGGGCTTTCCGTATTTCAAAGTGTTTACCTTTCGGGCTTTCTACTGATCATAACAATGACATTCTTACCTCCGGACAGTTTAATGGATCAGCAGATTTTGATCCTGGAACAAATGTGCAAACACTCTCAGCACAAGCCGGTTCATTTGACGCGTACATGGCTAAATACACGCAGCAGGGTAATTTTGTTTTTGCCAGTAGGTTTGGCGGTAACCAACTCGACTGCGCATATGCCATACATGAAACGGCAGACAGCACCATTATCCTTAGTGGCTTTTTTAATCTGACTGCCGATTTTGACCCTTCACTCACCATTGCATCTTTAACGAGTGCAGGCAGCGGTGATGTTTTTGTAGGCACCTACTCCCAAAATGGAGCATACCTTAATGCATTTCGTTGCGGCAATGCAGGTTTTGATTTTGTGCGCAATTTCATTACTGATCAAAATGGGAATTTTTACATCGCAGGTGGATTCGATCAAACTGTTGATTTTAATCCCGCTTCGCCCATATTTAATTTAACAAGTGCAGGATCTAGGGATGGTTTTTTTGCGAAGTATGGAGGAACATTAACCGGATTGAAGGAAGTTAAGTCGCTCCCCTATAATTTCATCGTCTATCCTTCACCTGTGGGTAACATGTTGCATATTTTGTTTTCAGTAAAGGGCTTAACGGAGAGTGCCCGAATAACGGTGTTAAATCTTGAAGGGCAAAAATTAAGTTCATGTATTATTAACAGTAGTAACGCTACGGTTGATGTGTCTCAGTTGAATAGTGGTGTTTATATTTTAACACTTCAAGATCGAGAGCGGATTTACACTCAAAAGTTTGTGAAACAATAAATTTATTTAGACGCTTTAGCATAGTACTTACAGCAGTTTTTTAAACCGCACTCAGCGCATTTAGGATTGCGAGCTATGCACACATATCTGCCATGCAATATTAACCAGTGATGTGCGGTGGCGATTAGATGATCAGGTATGTGTTTCACCAACTGCACTTCAGCAGCAAACGGAGTTTTAGCATTGCGGGTTAAGCCTATTCTTGCAGCTACACGAAAAACGTGTGTGTCAACGGCCATGGCTGCTTTGTTGTACACCACTGATGCAATTACGTTAGCAGTTTTTCTTCCTACTCCCGGCAAAGTAGTAAGCGCATCAATTTCTGATGGAACAATTCCTTTAAAATCGGTCACTAATTTTTTGGCCATGCCAACTAAATGTTTTGCTTTGTTGTTGGGGTAGCTAATGCTTCTAATGTAAGTAAACACTTCGTCAGGCGATGCGGCTGCAAGTACTTCTTCTGTAGGAAAGGCTTCGAAAAGGGTTGGTGTCACCATGTTCACGCGTTTATCGGTACACTGGGCAGAAAGGATTACAGCAACCAATAATTCATAAGGATTCTTGTAACGCAATTCCGTTTCTGCCACAGGCATGTGCTCCCGGAAATAGCCAATGGCTTTTTCGAATCGTTCTTTAATAGTCATGGTGCGAATTACCGATGGTTACGAAATTATGAATCGAAAATAGTTATTTATGAAATGATTTGTTGATCGCTTTAGGGTGACTAAATTAATCCGCCCTTTATTATATCTTTAAATTCATAAAAACCTTTTTTGCCAATAATCCATCCTCCTGCCGTCAGGGCTCCTGCTGCAAAGCCTTGCCTATTGAAGGCGTGGTGTTTTATTTCAATACCATCAACAGATGATTCATATCTTACTACGTGAGTGCCTGTAACTCCTTCTTCTCTTACAGAATGAATGTGTAATGCTGCATCTTCTTGTTCCAATGCCCATTTTGTATATTTTTTATTCTGCATTACAATGGCATTGGCAAGTGTAATTGCTGTCCCG
>JAYTNW010000049.1:0-5611 GCA_043748115.1 Bacteroidota bacterium
GGAAGAGTTTTTTCATAAAAATTAGTTTTAGTAACGGTTAATGAAATAATGAGTTAAAGACAGCTATTAGTTAACAGTAAATATAGGAAGAATTTGAAAATACCAAATATTTTCCTTTGCTGCCCATTTGTCAGCACACGCTGCATTGGTACACCTATTGCCATGAAAAAATACTGAACAAGTCATTCAACAAATTGCGCATAGGTTACATGGTAAAAATGAGGCTGTTAGCCCGATGGAAGAGACCTCTTTACCCGGCTTTATCCTTTGATTTACGTAGGCTATGCGTTACCTTTGCCATCCTTTAAAAAATAACATAACACACACGCATCTACATGATAGATTTTATAAATAAAACCATTTCCAAATTATTTGGCAGCAAAGCCCAAAGCGATTACAAAGCGCTTTCGCCTATAGTTGAAAAGGTAAATGCATCTTACGAAAAAATAAGTACGCTGAGTAACGATGCGCTTCGCGGAAAAACATTGGAGTATCGCTCACAAATCAATGAGTACATCAGTGATGTGAATAGTGAGTTAAAACAACTTTCTGACGAAGCAGAGGCCAATCCTGAAATGAACTCTACTGAGAAGGAAGCCTTATATTCGAAGGTAGATGAGTTGAAAAAATTGCGAAATAAAAAAATTGAAGAGGTGCTTCTGGAAATACAACCTGAGGCTTTTGCCGTAGTAAAAGAGACAGCCAAACGATTTACTGAAAACACCGAACTTTCTGTTACTGCCAATGATCACGATAAATTATTAGTAACAAAGCGTGACGGAGTAAGAATAGAAAACGGGCAGGCTATGTACAGCAATAGCTGGACAGCTGCGGGTGGAAAAGTGACATGGAACATGATCCACTATGATGTTCAGTTAATAGGTGGATCGGTTTTGCACCAGGGAAAAATTGCCGAGATGGCTACAGGTGAAGGAAAAACGCTGGTGGGTACTTTGCCTATTTATCTTAATGCACTTGCCGGCTTAGGAGTACACGTAGTAACGGTTAACGATTACCTTGCTAAACGTGACTCAGAATGGAATGGGCCTATTTTTGAGTTTTTAGGATTAACGGTTGATTGTATTGACAAGCACCAGCCAAATTCAACGGAAAGACGCAGGGCTTACCTTGCAGATATTACTTACGGTACCAACAACGAATTTGGTTTTGATTACTTACGCGACAACATGACACGCAGTGCTGAAGAGATGGTGCAGCGTGAACATCATTTTGCTATTGTGGATGAGGTTGACAGTGTATTGGTGGATGATGCACGTACGCCTCTCATCATTTCTGGCCCTACGCCAAAAGGAGATTCTCAGGAGTTTTATGCACTTAAGCCTAAAGTAGAAATTCTTTTTAACGCACAGCGTAATTACATTAACACCGCTTTGGCTGATGCAAAAAAGAAATTTACAGAACCCAAACCTGAAGAGGCTGGGTTGCCATTGTTCAGAGCCTTTCGTGGGTTGCCAAAGAACAAAGCTTTGGTAAAATTTTTAAGTGAGCAAGGCGTAAGAGCGTTATTACAAAAAACAGAAAACTTTTACATGCAGGATCAACAGAAGGAAATGCATAAAGCCGATGCCGAACTATTTTTTGTAATAGATGAAAAGAATAACACCGTTGAATTAACCGAAAAAGGAATTGAACTGATTACCTCGAACAACGAAGATTCAGCATTTTTTGTGCTGCCTGATGTGGGCTCAGTAATGGCTGAAATTGAACGTTCAGTAAGTTCACCGGAAGAAAAGCTTGAGCGCAAAGAAGTGTTGATGCGTGACTTTGCCATTAAATCTGAACGCATACATACCATCAACCAATTACTCAAAGCCTATACGCTGTTTGAAAAAGATGTTGAGTATATTCTTACTGACGGCAAAGTGAAAATTGTGGATGAGCAAACAGGCCGTGTGCTGGATGGCAGACGTTACTCTGATGGATTGCACCAAGCTATTGAAGCCAAGGAAAGTGTTAAGGTGGAAGCTGCAACACAAACCTATGCTACCATTACCCTTCAAAATTACTTTAGGATGTTTCATAAACTGGCAGGTATGACGGGTACAGCGGAAACAGAAGCAGGAGAGCTCTGGCAGATTTACAAATTGGATGTGGTGGTAATACCTACCAACAAAAAAATTGTGCGCGATGACAGAGAAGATTTGGTTTATAAAACAAAACGTGAAAAGTATAATGCAGTAATAGAAGAAATTGCCAAACTCACTGCTGCCGGTCGTCCTGTATTGGTGGGAACAACATCAGTAGAAATTTCTGAATTGCTTAGCCGCATGTTAAAGCTAAGGAACATTAGGCATAACGTGCTTAATGCCAAGCTCCATAAAAAAGAAGCCGACATTGTTGCTGAAGCAGGTCAGGCCGGTACAGTAACTATTGCCACCAACATGGCAGGCCGTGGTACTGACATTAAATTAGGGCCCGGAGTAAAAGAAGCTGGAGGTTTAGCGATAGTGGGTACAGAGCGTCATGATTCACGTAGGGTTGACAGGCAGTTGCGCGGACGTGCCGGACGCCAAGGAGACCCGGGTTCATCGCAGTTTTTTGTGTCGTTGGAAGATGATCTTATGCGTTTGTTTGGAAGTGAGCGTATTGCCAAATTGATGGACAGAATGGGTATTGAAGAAGGTGAGGTGATACAACACAGCATGATCTCCAAATCAATTGAGCGTGCACAGAAAAAAGTAGAAGAAAACAACTTTGGTATCCGCAAGCGTTTGTTGGAGTACGATGATGTGATGAACGCACAGCGTGAAGTGATCTACAAAAAAAGAAGACATGCCTTGTTCGGTGAGCGCTTATCTCTTGATCTGATCAATATGCAATATGATGTGTGCGACAGTATCGTAAACACCCATTTGGCAGAGCGTGATTTTGAAGCATTTCAAATAGATGTGATCCGTTATTTATCTATTGACTCACCTGTTGATGCGCAAACCTTTAAACAAACCAAACCTGAAGATCTTACGCAACAATTGTTTGAGGCAGCGCATGAACATTACCGTCAAAAATCACAGCACATAGCTGATAAGGCTTTTCCTGTTATTGATAATATTTTCACCAACCAAGGACAAACAATAGAAAATATCGTAGTTCCTTTTACAGAAGGAACCAAGGGGTTAAATGTAATTGCCAACCTTAAGAAAGCACATGAAACCAAAGGCAAGGAACTCATTACTGCATTTGAAAAAACAGTGGTGCTTACGCTGATTGATGAGGCATGGACAGAGCACTTACGAGAAATGGACGACTTAAGACAAAGTGTTCAAAACGCAGTTTACGAACAAAAAGATCCTTTGCTTATTTATAAATTTGAATCGTTTGAACTGTTTAAGCAAATGTTAGACAGAGTAAATAAGGATATCACCTCCTTCCTTTTTAAAGGCCACATTCCTGTGCAGCAACAAAACCCTGACACGGTGAAAGAGGCACGCCCGCCACAACGTACTGACATGAGCCGTTTGCAAACAAGTCATACGGGTTCTGAATCATCATCAACCGGTAACAGCAGGCCACAGGGTCCACCACCTGCTGCTAAACAACAGCCGGTTAAAGCTGAAGTAAAAGTTGGAAGGAACGATTTATGCCCATGCGGAAGCGGTAAAAAATTCAAGAACTGCCATGGAGTAAATGTGGAATAATGCTCATTTAGATTTATCTAATTAAACTTCTTATTCATAAAAAAGGCGCAACTGAAATTTCAGTTGCGCCTTTTTATGCTAGGTTCAATTACTTGATAATAAATTTACCTGATAAATTTTCTCCTTGTTCCAATGCAATAAGTTTGAACAGGTACAACCCACTTTTAAGATTTTGTCTTTCAATAAGAATTTTTCCATCATTGATAATGCGGTCTGCAACAAGTTTGCCTTGGGTGCTGTAAATGATTAGCCTGTAATAATTTTTGTGTTTAACGAGGAAGTTAACGCAAAAATATTGAACGTATAATGGGCATTCGATGAATTTAAGCACAGCCATAACATTGGCAAGGTTGAATTTAATTTGCTGAATAATAAAATAAACAATTCCATGAATGACATGAAAGGGCTCACATCAGAATTGGTGAAAACACGTCAATTTTATAAATGGTCGGAAATAGCCATTGCAAATAATTTTCAAGATCATATTTTTATTGTTAACAAGGCTTACCCAAACAAGCCTCCTCTCAATATTATAAAAATGGTTTTAGTAGGTATTTTCGCTTCAGTATTGGCAATTTCAACAGTTTGTGTTATTCTTTACCTTTATCACTACCTGCGCAAAAGGGTTGAGGTCATGCTTGCAGAAATTTAATACAAGATTGATTTTTTTAATCGGCTAATTCAATGGCAGAAGGGTTTTAGTTTTTTCATTTATCCAACTTACATCTGCCGTCACCGTGTTTTGCAATAGGGTTGCTTTTATTTTTTCATTAATCAATTTGTCGCCTGATGATAATTGGGCTAACAGCTTTGCCTTTGTTAAAAAATTGTAATAGATGGTTCGCTGGTAATCAGATAGCAGTTTGCTCCGCTTCAAGTAAATTTTAAAAGAATTGATCAGCGCATAAAGTGGCTCATAGTCTCGGTTATCGTAGTAAATTTTTAGCAGAAGCATTTTGGCGTCTAAGTGATAAAACACATCAGTAAATTCAACGGTGGTGAGCAATTTAATAGCAGGCTTTGGTTGATTTCGGGCAAATAGCAAACGCGCAGTGTTGTAATTAACCGAATTTTTTCGAAGCTCCAGCGATAAATAACGTTGGTAGGAAATAATAAATTCTTCAACCCATTTTAATTCTTGCAGCCTTATTCCCACTGCACAGATATTTTTAAAATCAGCATGGCTAAGCATACTGTTGTCAAAAATAATTTGTTCCTCAAGCACCGTTTTGTAAATGATAAAAAGCTCTTTTAGGTAGTTTGTGTTGCCTGTGTTAAGTTGTTTTATGCAGTAGTTTTGCGCAAAAGCATAGATGTCGCGGTTCTCTTTGGTGGTTAGTTCTCGGGTATGTTTATGTAGCAATGTTTTTAGTTTTTCAAAATGCTTCTCATTTTTATGGTCGGTAATGGTAAGTAAAATTTGATGATAGATGGCAATAATTGGAGTGGTTTCCCGGTTGTTTGTAAGGTAGCTCATCAAAGGCTGCAGCATGGGTATGGAGTGTTGAGTGCCCATAATGTTAGCCCTGTTTAACATTTCGCAGCAATACTTCAGTTTTTTAGCAACATAAAAATGGTCAAGGTTATCCGATAAGCTTTGAAGTTCTTTTTCTGGTTGCCTGTTTTGTCTTGAAGACGTAAACTCATAACGAATTTCACTTAATGCAGTTTGGTTTTCATAATAGGCAATATCTTTTTTAGGTTGATGGCTATGTTTACTTATCGTTAGTTGCTGAAGCAATATTTTATCGAGGTTTCGTTTGATTAATTCCTGTGCTAACAGATTTTTTCGTTTTTGTTCATTCGCTTCCAATGCAAGTTGGCAATAAAAATTTTCTAGTAACCGGGTAAGTTCAGTAAGTAAATGCCTGAACTTGGGAACGTCAGGCCTTTTACTGTGAAATAATTTGCAGCTCAAACTCGCGTACGATATGGCGTTTGTTTGAAAGTCTGGA
>JAYTNW010000050.1:0-4918 GCA_043748115.1 Bacteroidota bacterium
TTGGTTTGATGTAGGAAATACACCTGTAACAGAATCTCCACACATGATGGGCATTTCTCCTGACGGACAGTACATCTATGTTAGTTTATATTCAAAGTACCTGCAGAGATACCGCACCGTGGACAATAGTTTTGTTGATCAGGTAAATCTTGATATTACAAGCGCTTCAGGATTGGAGGAAGCAGGTCAATGGGGAACCATAGCCATTAGTGCTGATGGAAAAAAAGCATATAGCGTTGACTATTCCTTAAAACGCATTGCCAGCATCAATTTGGAAAACTTCCCTTTAACAGCTTATGTATCATTGCCACTGCCCGCCCTTGGCAGACCTCATGGTGTTGCACTCAATCAGCAGGACACCAAACTTTATATCACCAACCAGGATGGCACCAATTTTTCGATTATGGATACGGCAAGCACTTTTATCAATTTCGCCATTGCTTCGCAAAATATGTTAACCATTCCCATGGGAGGCATAGGAAAAAACGGGCATGAAATCATTTTCACTACCGACTACTCCAAATACATGATAACCTGTGATGCGAGTAATGAGGTGAGGGTTTTTAACACCAGCGACAACAGTTTACACACCGCTATCCCCGTGGGTACATTTCCGCAAGAGTTTACGATTTCTAAAACCAGACCATACTTGTTTGTTTCGTGCACTGAAGATGCCATTGGTAATGAACGAGGATCCATTGCAGTTATAGACCTCAACACCTTTACATTACTCAAAAAAATACACACGGGAACACAACCTCATGGGTTGGCTGTTGATGATGCACGCGGCATTGTATATGTAGCTAACAGAAACGTTGATCCCTCGGGCGATGCCCCACACCACAGCGGAAGTTGTGCAGGCAGAAATGGCTATCTTACACTTATTGACATGGCTACCCTTGAAATGGTTCCTGGCTACAAATGTGAGCTGGGTGTTAATCCTTACTCCGTGGTGCTTAAAAATTAAGGCTTCTTTTCTTTTCTTTTGAACAAGGCAATCGGCTTTCCCATTTTACCGTATTTTCGCCTTTGAAATGATTCGCTTGACGCAACGGGTACTAAAACTAAAGGTTGTGCGCTACTTTTTTTCGGCCGCATCAGCTACCGTGGTAGATGTAATGATGTATTACTATGCCTTTAACTACATTTACAAAAAAGAAAATATAGAATTTTTCAATATTTACACCTTCTCCGCGCCTACTGCCTCACTCATTTTATCCTACACCTGCGGGTTGCTTACCAATTTTTTCTTAACAAAAAGCCTTGTGTTTAAAGACTCTGACCTTAAAACGTACCACCAGTTTTTGCGTTTTGTTTTGGTCGCCTTATTGGTATTAGGTTTAAATTATTTGCTGATGAACTTTTTAATACGCGAATTGCATTGGTATCCTACCATTGCGCGGGCAGTGTCTGCAATTGGCATTGGCGGGCTAAGTTTTGTGGTTCATAAAACGTTTTCCTTTCGTGTTTCCAACACGGATGAAATTGAAGAAGAAGAGCAAGAACCTCAGAGAGAAGAAGTGTAAGTTTTTCAATCATTCGCTTTCAACGAAATGATAAGGCGATAAAAATTAATGCATCAAAAAAAAATACCGTACTAAAGTTTATTTTTCAATTCCTCTAAAAAGCCTTTAATTTTTAAAAGCGACTCCTTCACATCATCGGGTTCATTTTCACTAACAGGAGCAACTTTCTTTTCTTTCATTTTTTGCCTCGCACCATTTAAAGTATAGCCCTTTTCTTTTACCAGATGATAAATAAGACGAAACGACTCAATGTCCTTTTTGGTAAAATTCCTGTCACCCTTCGTGTTTTTCTTTGGATGTAACACCGGGAACTCCTTCTCCCAAAAACGAATGAGTGACGTGTTAACATCAAACATTTTTGCTACTTCACTAATGGTGTAGTAAAGTTTTTCAATTTGCAAATCATCTTTTTCCATCTTACTAATGTATAAATCCGAACACGATAGCAACCCTGGTTTTTAATGGCCTTTTTTCAAAATCAAACTAAATATTCTCTTAGCTGATCCTTTATCATCAATCGAAAGACTGGTTGTACTTTGATGATATTTCCAACACCTTTTCGTACTGCTCAGAAGTAAGGTCATTGAAGAAGTAGTTGATTGGGTCAATTTTACTACCATTTTTAATAACCTCATAATGACAGTGAGGACCGGTGCTGCTGCCGGTGCTGCCTACATAACCTATAATATCTCCTCTCACCACACGCTGCCCTTGTCTTACTGCAATTTTGCTCATGTGTGCGTATAGCGTTTCATATCCAAAACCATGGTTAATAACTACGTTGTTCCCGTATCCCCTTCCCTCGCGCTCCACCTTTTGCACCACTCCGTTTCCGGTGCTGTATATTTCTGTACCAATTGGTGCCGTAAAGTCAATGCCTGTATGCATTATACTGGTTTTATAAATTGGGTGTATGCGGTATCCATAACCCGAGGCTATGCGGGTAAGGTCTTTATTAGCAATAGGCTGTATGCCCGGTATTGATGCCAGCAGTTCTTTCTTGTTTTTTGCCAGCTCAAACACTTCATCAAAAGATTTGCTTTGCACATATACTTGTTTCATAATGCGGTCTAAGCGCTTGGTGGTCTCCACCATGAGTTCTGAGTTGTCGTATCCTTCCAGAGCCTTATATTTGTTCACACCGCCATATCCAGCCTGTCGCACGGTAGAGGGTATTGGGTCGGCCTCAAAAATTACACGATATATATTGTCATCGTTATGCTGCAACTCTTTTAACACGCCTGATGCCAGCTCCATTCGTTGTTGTAAAATGTCATACTGAAGGCTCATGGTGCTAAGTTCGCGCTTTAACTGCTTCTCCTTGGGAGAGTCTAAAAACTGATACGCCAAAGCAATGATAGCGGCACTAAAAACCAAAGCGGTGGCCAACCACCCCATCACGCGCCAAAAACGCCTCCGGAACGACACCACCACTCGCTCGTACTTTAAAGAGTGGGTATTAAAATAATATTTGGCTTTAGCCATTTTCTTAAATTGTATTTTTGCAACCTCGTTAGCAAATATAAAGCATTGAATTAAACAAAACCCTCCGGCCAACCCGCTCTATTGAGGAGTAAGGTTACAAAGAGGTTTCTATCTGTATGACATCATCTGAAATCCGCAAAGCCTTTCTTGACTTTTTCGCAAGCAAGCAACATCAAATCGTTTCTTCGGCACCCATTGTGGTAAAAAACGATCCTACCCTCATGTTCACCAATGCAGGGATGAACCAGTTTAAAGACATTTTTTTGGGCAACCAACCTGCCAAGTATAAGCGCATTGCCGACACGCAAAAGTGCTTACGTGTTTCCGGCAAGCACAATGACTTGGAAGAGGTAGGGCTTGATACCTATCACCACACCATGTTTGAAATGTTGGGCAACTGGAGCTTTGGCGATTATTTTAAAAAGGATGCTATTGCTTGGGCATGGGAATTACTTACTGATGTTTACAAGCTACCAAAAGACCGTTTGTATGTAACCGTTTTTGAAGGTGACAAAAAAGAAAACTTGGCCTTTGATCAGGAGGCCTATGATGCCTGGAAAAAATATATTGCTGAAGATCGCATCATCAACGGAAACAAGAAAGACAACTTTTGGGAAATGGGCGATACAGGACCGTGTGGGCCGTGCAGTGAAATTCATATTGACCTGCGCGATGAAAGCGAAAGGAAAGTTACCGATGGTAAAAAATTGGTAAACGAAAGCCATCCGCAGGTGATAGAAATATGGAACAACGTTTTCATGGAATTTAACCGCAAAGCTGATGGCAGTTTGGAAAAACTTCCTGCGCAGCATGTGGACACCGGGATGGGCTTTGAACGTTTATGTGTGGCCATACAGGGAAAAAAATCAAACTATGATACCGATGTTTTTCAGCCTACCATAAATTATATTGAAGCCATGAGCGGCTTTACCTATGGCAAAGATGAAAAAACAAACATCGCCATGCGCGTGATGGCTGATCATATTCGTGCTATTGCTTTTACAATTGCTGACGGACAATTGCCCAGTAACAATAAAGCAGGATATGTGATAAGACGAATTTTGCGGAGAGCAGTACGCTATGCATTTACTTTTTTGAATTTGAAAGACCCTTTTTTAAACAGACTTGTCCCATTATTAGCCGATCAGTTTAAGGAGGTGTTCCCTGAACTACATGCACAAAAAGATTTTGTACAAAAAGTTATACGTGAAGAAGAAATTTCTTTTTTAAGAACACTTGAAACTGGGATTAAGCGGTTCGATTTGTTTAAAAACAAAACCGTTGATGGTGCCTTTGCCTTTGAATTTTATGACACCTATGGCTTTCCTATTGACCTCACACAATTGATGGCCCGTGAGCGCGACATGCAAGTTGACATGGACGGCTTCAACAAATGCCTTCATGAGCAAAAAGAAAGATCGCGTGCGGCATCTGTTGTAGATACGGACGATTGGGTAATGGTAAATAATGAGGACGAAACAGACTTTGTGGGCTATGATGAATTAGACAGTGAATTGAAAATTGTAAAGTACAGGAAAGTAAAAGCTAAAAATAAAGAACAGTATCAGTTAGTGTTCAGCCGCACTCCTTTTTATGCTGAAAGTGGTGGACAGGTGGGTGATACAGGCTACATACAATCAGGTCAGGAAAAAATTTCGATTCTTGATACCCAAAAAGAAAACAATCTTTTCATTCACATTACCGACAAATTACCTACTGAAATAGCGGCAACGTTTCATGGCTATGTAAATGCAAAAAGACGTGCTGTAATTTCAAGCAACCACAGTGCCACGCACCTCATGCATTCAGCATTAAAGCAAGTTTTAGGGACGCATGTAGCGCAAAAAGGCTCGCTGGTTAATGATGAACAAACACGTTTCGATTTTTCTCACTTCGCAAAAGTTTCT
>JAYTNW010000051.1:0-2137 GCA_043748115.1 Bacteroidota bacterium
ATCGTGCTTCCTTATCCACACCGTGAAATGGAATTGCTTTGTGAGGACATTCCACTTGATATTGTTTATGAGGACAATGAATTAATTGTAGTTAACAAGCGTCCTGGAATGGTGGTGCATCCTGCCTATGGAAACTATACCGGAACATTAATAAACGCATTGGCAGGGCATTTTTATCCTGAGTTGGTGGGGCAGGCCCTAAAAACAGATACGTTTAGGCCAGGGTTACCACATCGTATTGATAAAAACACATCAGGCCTAGTGGTCATAGCCAAAACAGAAGACGCTCTTAATAACCTCAGCATGCAGTTTTACGAACGAACCATTAACCGGCATTATATAGCCTTGGCGTGGGGAGATTTTAAAGAGGATAATGGCACTGTGACGGGACATGTGGGTCGCAATCTTTCCGACAGAAAAATAATGGACGTATTTCCTGATGGCAGTCATGGTAAAAATGCCATTACACATTATAAGGTACTGGAGAAGTTTGGGTATGTAACACTTATTCAATGTAAACTGGAAACAGGACGAACCCATCAAATAAGGGTGCACATGCAGCACATAGGCCACCCGCTTTTTGGCGATTTTGAATATGGAGGAAATAAAATACTACGCGGTACCACAAGCGGGAAATATAGAGCATTTGTTGAAAATAATTTCGTGATACTTCCACGTCAGGCTTTACACGCCCAGTCGCTGGGATTTGTTCATCCGGCAACCAATGAGCCTTTGTATTTTGAAGCCATTCTTCCTGATGATATACAAACCGTATTGGAACGCTGGAGGAACTACACCTCCATGACGCACAGAAATACAGACGACCTCGATGGAAGTGAATGAAGGATGCCCAGAACAATAGGTTGTTGTATTTAACTTCAAATAGCTGGTTGTTAAAATTTTACGTAAGCAAAGTTGTGTTTAGGCTTACTGTTTCCCACAAAAAAATAAATTTGTGGATTCAAACACGGGCAGTCCAACTCTGCTTATGATAAATACAGAGAATATCACTTTGCTTATTTGCGCCTATTTGCTGGGATCCATTCCGTCAGCGGTATGGGTTGGGAGGGCTTTTTTTGGTATTGATGTTCGTGAGTATGGAAGTGGTAATGCCGGTGCCACCAATACTTTTAGAGTGCTTGGACCAAAGGCCGGTGTTCCGGTTTTGTTAATGGATGTGGCCAAAGGCTGGATGGCCGTTCAGTTGGCTACCTATTTTGGAGATTACATGCCGGCTACACAGCAGTTCATCAATTTTAAACTTGTACTTGGTGTGGCTGCATTATTAGGACATATCTTTCCTGTATTTGCTGGGTTTAGAGGCGGAAAAGGGGTTGCAACCTTACTGGGAATTTTATGGGGAATAAACCCTCCGGCAGCATTGGTGTGCTTGGCAGTTTTTATTGTAATTTTCTTTATCAGTGGCTTTGTTTCATTAGGCTCCATGTCTGCATCATTAGCATTTCCCTTTGTGGTAATGCTTGGGTTTAATGAAACAGTGGTAAGCATGAATGTGTTTTCTGTAGCCGTCCCAATTTTGGTTTTAGTAACCCACCAAAAAAATATTGAGCGACTTTTGAAAGGAGTGGAGAGCAAGGTGCGGTTGTTTGGTAAAAAAAACGCCTAAAGAATTTTTTTGAAGCTTTTTTACTTTTTGAAACATTCTCATGTTATTAGAGTATAAATTGTGTACTCAAACCAAAAGTGTTCTCATGAAAAAGCTCGCCCGTGTTCTTCTGGGCATATCCTTAATAAGTCATTTTTCTGCATCTGATTTGTCTGCCCAAACGGGTCGTCAAGAAACAATTGCTTTAATGAAGCCCCTGTTTTTACATGTGGCAATACCTGTAACACACATGGAGCTTTTACCGGTAAAAACATCCGATATTAGAGCGATTAAAGCGCAGTACGCTATGTTTAAAGATTTGAAGCCCGATGCTGAAATGAAGATGTTTACACAGGAACAACAAAAAGCCATCGTGGAAACACAATCTATAAACAAAAGCAGACGTCAAAGGGAAATATTAAAGAGATCTGAAAATATTAGTATCGGTTTTGACCTATCTGATTTAACCTTTGCGCAACTGCAAGCATCATCTTCTAACGATTTAGCTTATGGAGATCAACAAAATAATAA
>JAYTNW010000052.1:0-3340 GCA_043748115.1 Bacteroidota bacterium
TGGAAAACTAAAAATACATATCAGCAACAGCAAAGCAGGCAAAAACAATACTGGCAATCCCATTGGTGGTGGCAAAGGCCATATTTACTTTTGAAAGATCATCATATTTTACCAGCCGATGCTGATAAATAAGTAAACCTGAAAAAATAACCCATCCCGATAGGCCGATAATTCCCGCTCCGGATTGATATAGAAATAAGAACAGAAAAAAGGAGGAAAGCACGTGCAATATCTCCGAAATTCGTAATGCTTGCTTGCGCCCGAAGTAAGAAGGTATGGAGTAGAGGTCGTTGGTTTTATCAAACTCATCATCCTGCAAGGCATAAATAATATCAAATCCGCTAACCCAAAAAAGTACTGCCATCGAAAGTAAAACCGGTGTTAAATGAAATTGTGAGGTTACGGCTAAGTAGGCTCCCAAAGGTGCAAGTGCAAGTCCAACTCCTAAAATTAAATGGCAAAGTGAGGTAAAGCGCTTGGTGTAACTATAGCCTAGCACAACCAGTAAAGCAACCGGTGATAAATAAAAACATAAAGTGTTAATGTAATAGCAGGTGATAATAAAAATAAAACAGTTAATGATGGTAAACAGCAGCGCACTGTTGGCTTTAATAATTCCGGAAGGTATTTCGCGAATGGCTGTACGTGGGTTTTTCTTATCAAACTCCCGATCCGCCCATCGGTTAAACGCCATAGCAGCATTACGCGCAGTAACCATGCACAACAATACTTTTAACGCAAGAAATACATCTGGCTGAAAGTTAATTGCTTTTGTGCCCAATATAAACCCAATGAGGGCAAAAGGCATAGCAAAAATAGTGTGACTGAATTTTACGAGTGATAGAAATCTGGAAACGGAGTTACCTGTAACGGCCATATTTGCAATTCAGCGTGCAAAGGTAAATAGTTTCAAGCACGTTTAGTGACATTAGTTTTTAACCATTTTTCCTGTTGATATGATCACATCATCGCGCTTAACGTTGTAAAAATAAATGCCCTTTTGCTGAATGGTGCTTCCTAAGGTCACTTCACCTTTACTCTTAGCTGTAGTAATCCGTTCCATTAATTGTCCCATAACGTTTCTTACCTCCACTGTGTAAACTTTGGAAGGATTTAAATTGTCGAGTAAAAGCTGTGTGGTGTATTGAAAAGGATTAGGAGCAACAACTGCACTTTCAACAATTGCATCAGGAAATTTTGCTGATAGGTAGGAGCATCCCAACATGGCGGCAAACCCGTTGGCTTTTCCAAAACCCCAAGCATTATTAGGAAGTGTTCCGGTAACTAAGCTGTCAACCGAAACGTTTTGAGTGATGCAGTTTTTAATGTCCTGCCAACTTGCCTGCGGATATCTTTCAAGAATGAGAGCTGCAATGCCTGCAACCACCGGTGATGCTGTTGATGTACCTCCATCACGCATGTGCATGCATCCTTGACCAAGCGTTGTGTGATTGGCACTTTGTAACACATAAGCTGGCCCTGCAGAAAGGGTCATTCCTCCACTGGCGGTGATTTCCGGCTTTAGCCTGTTGTCACGTGTTGGGCCATGGCTGCTTTGTGCGGCAAGCTGTCCGGGAACATACTGTACTCCGGGGTTAAACAAGTTGTTGTTACAATCCATATAGGTAGTTCTGTTTTTATGTTCACCCACAGTAATTACTTTATTGCTGCATGTAAATCCGCTCACAATGGTTTGGTTAAGATCAGGAGCCACATATTTTACAATTTCAGGAAATTGAGAAACAGTGGGAATATTGGCCGCTGTTGTCATTTGAAAACTCCATACATCAAACTTGCCTATGCCGGCAGACAATAATCGGAATGCATATTGTGAACTGTCAGGAATAATATTAAATATCATGCTGTAACGTCCGTTCGTTAGCGATGCAAATCGTTGCACCCTTGCAATGCGGCTTCCTGAAACACCAAATAAACTGGTTGTTTGTACAGCTCCGAGATTTTGCGTCACATCATAAAAAGGAAGCCTTGTCTGGAACTCGTAACTGGGATTGTTTTTATCGGCCCCAATGGTAAACTGCATTTGTGAAAAATTTGCTTGATCCGCCCACATCTCCACATAAATTGACGGCCCGTAGCTTGCGTTGAAATTGAACCATGTAAAGCTCGTGTCTGTGTTAGAGGTGTGTAAATGCTGTACATGTATTGGAATTTCACCGGCATTGCCTGCAGCACATACCAAGGAGCGTCCATTCTGTTGTGAAATCATGGCACCAATAATTTGTGCTTGTAGGTCTTTGGCATCATGTGATCCGTAATAGCTGCCCGCACTGATGTTGATGACGCACGGCTTTCCCAAGGCATTGGCTTTGCCATAAATGTAATTAACGGCATCCGCTACCGAGGTCATCCAGTCATCATCAGGCAAATTCCAGTTTACACAAACAGAAATAATTTGTGAGTTTGGCGCTACACCTTTGTGTGCATTTAATGCTTGTCCGTTTCCTGCAGCAACACCTGTAACATGCGTGCCATGGCCGTTGCTATTATCCACATGCGATGAAGCTAAGCCATTGTTTATATCGGTTGCATTGAATTCGCGTCCGTAGTTATAAGGAAGCGGGCTAGAGCCATTTAAATTATGATCCCATAAATACAACACCCGACTATTGCCGTTGGTGTCTTTAAAATCAGGATGTGTAAAATCAATGCCCGAGTCAATGATGCCCATAATAACACCGTTACCGTTATATCCTTGAGGTAAAGGAGCCATTCCATTTTGTACAGGATTAATGTTGTTTTTAACCCGCATGGAGTCGTTTAACGGCTGCATTTTCATGTGGTTGTCTTCAATGGCTTTTACCTCTTCCATAGAGGCTAAATTGGTCACTGCACCCAACGGAAGTTCAATGGAAGAAATGTCATCAGCACTATATTTAAAACGACCACCGTTGTTTTGCGCAAATCGTTGAACAACGGATACATCGCCTTGTACAAAAAGAGAAACGATCCGAGTGTTAAGCTGATCGCTATTTAGCTTTTGGGCTAAGGAAAAGTTTACTTTGGAAAGCGGTTGAGCATGCACCCAACTTGATAGGGCAAGATAAAGTGCTGATGCGATAAGATATTTTTTCATTGGTAACGAGTTAAAGTCAATTATACGAGAGAACACAGCCAAAGGTTTTAACGAAAACACAACTCAAAAATCCCTTTTTTTAATCCACTCTATTGAGGAGAGGAGGCGAAGGGAGAGGTTTTTTGAATTACCTTTGTCATCCGTTTAAAATTAGTATAAACAAGCATTATGAGTGACGATAAAAAAATAATTTTTTCAATGGTGGGCGTTAGTAAAACCGTACCCCCGCAACGCCAGATTTTAAAG
>JAYTNW010000053.1:0-1815 GCA_043748115.1 Bacteroidota bacterium
GATTTTGGACCTTCGGATATTGTGTATGCGTTAACAACAGAAAGCAATGGAAACATTTTGCTTGGCGGAGCTAGCGGCTCATCCGCTGCAAGTGAATTTACCATTGCACGTTATGACAGTGTGGGCAATCCTGATTATAGTTTTTACAATCAATCTTTTGTTACTACATCCTTTGGAGGAGTTTATTCGGGCGCTAACGCTGTTGCCATACAACCCGATGGCAAAATTGTTGGTTCAGGGAGTACTAAAAACGGAACATATTATAGCTTTGCTACAGCACGCTACTTTCCATTACCTATACCGGTAGGAATAAATGATTTGAATAATGATTTCAACTTTAGTGTTTCGCCTGTTCCTGCATCTTCTTCGGTTACAATTTCGTCTGATAAAGCGATCAATGAACTCATTATTTCAGACCTCACCGGCAGAAAGGTATATGCCTGCAACGGACGCTTTAATGAAAAAACGATAGACATTTCTAAACTTATAAACGGGATTTACTTCGTTAATGCAATTTCCGGATCTGTAAAATCCACACATAAACTTATTATACAAAAATAGCATATCACATGCTGCAAAAGAAAAGGCTCCGTTAATCGGAGCCTTTTCTTTTTGTTTTACATTGGAGCGGCACCTGTAAAATGCCGGGGTCATAACTACCCTTTTCTCACTTGCTTTTACATTTTCGGCATTAGCACACGGTCAATCACATGAATAACTCCGTTTGATTGCATTACGTCATAGGTGCTGATATTTGCTGTGTTTCCCATCGCATCTGTAATGGTAATGTTATGCATTCCATTCATCATAAAAATCAATTCCTGCCCTTGTACGGTTTTCATACTAGCTTTGCCGTTTCCTTTTTTTATAGCCGATGCAATGTCGCTAAAGCTATACTTGCCTGCCAAAACATGATAGGTTAAAACTCCAGCTAACGTCCCTTTGTTTTCAGGTTTCAACAAAGTTTCTACAGTGCCCGCAGGTAAATCCTCAAAGGCATTGTTTACAGGAGCCAAAACGGTAAAGGGGCCTTTGCCCTGTAAGGTTTCTACCAAACCTGCCGCTTTCACAGCTGCCACCAAGGTAGTGTGGTCTTTAGAGTTAATTGCGTTTTCTACAATGTTTTTCATGGGGTACATGGCTGCACCTCCAACGCTAACCGTATTTTCTTTCGATTGCGCATTTGCTGAAATAAATGCTGTTGCCGTCATAAAAACTGCAAGAGCGAGTGTTGATGTGATCTTTTTCATCTTAATAAATTTTAATTTGTTTGAATTTGGAGAGACTTACGCAAAAAAACCCTGTATGGATTGGTCATTAAAATTGATCTTCGTCAGCCTACCCTAAGGTGAGTATAAAACAATCAATATTAGCACGTGTCATTTTCTTCCATTTACATCAAACAAATCAATAGGCCAATTTTCTTAAATTTGTGCATTCACATACTCTTATGAAGGAAGCAGAAGTTTATACCCCCAAACATAAAATCCGGATAGTTACAGCAGCGTCTTTGTTCGATGGGCACGATGCCTCCATTAACATTATGCGCAGGATCATACAAGCAAGTGGTGCCGAAGTCATTCACTTGGGTCATGACCGCAGTGCACAAGAGGTGGTGGAATGCGCCATACAGGAAGATGCCAACGCTATTGCCATGACGAGTTACCAGGGCGGCCATGTAGAATATTTTAAATACATCTACGACCTTTTGAAGGAAAAAGGCTGTAGCCACATCTGCATTTTTGGTGGCGGTGGCGGAACTATTTTACCAGATGAAATAAAAGAATTACAGGACTACGGCATTGCACGCATTTA
>JAYTNW010000054.1:0-4716 GCA_043748115.1 Bacteroidota bacterium
CACTTTTGGTTATCGCATGCCCTTGCGCTTTGGTCATTTCCACACCCGTTGCCATATATGCAGCCATTGGCAATGCATCCTCAAAAGGAGCTTTGGTCAAAGGAGGCAAATACATTGAAGCTATGGCAAATATTAGGGCCATTGCGCTTGACAAAACACGCACCATTACCTTCGGCAATCCCATTGTTTCAGATGTTTTCCCGCTCAACAATATCAGCCGCGAAGAGTTGTTGGCTTGTACTGCCGGTGCCGAAATTTTTAGTGAACATCCTTTGGCCCAGGCTATTGTAGATGCAAGTAAAAAAGAAGATTTTGAACCTCACCAAACCGAAGCTTTCAAAAGCGTGATGGGAAAAGGCGCAACCGCCAAATGTTTAGTATGTGAGGACGAAACAATCTATGTCGGCAAACTCGATTTTATTAGGGAACACCAGCCAATAGATACACAGGCCGAAAAAATAGTAGAACAGCTTTCCTCGCAGGGCAAAACAAGCGTTGTAGTAAGTTTTGGCCAAGGCGTTGCCGGCATCTTGGGGTTGATGGATGAAATAAAACCCGACAGCGCGCGGGCTATTGCAGCAATGATAAGCCTTAACGTGGAACCCGTAATGCTCACAGACGATAGCGAAAAAGCGGCAAACTATGTAGCGCAACAGGTGGGCATCACCAAAATTTATGGTGGCATGTTACCCGAAAATAAAGCACAAAAAATTAACGAAATGCTTTTGACTTATCAGCATGTAGCAATGGTAGGCGATGGCATCAATGATGCACCTGCGCTGGCAAAAGCATCAGTAGGCATTGCTATGGGTGCAGCCGGAAGCGATACCGCCATTGAAACGGCCAACATTGCCCTTATGAACGATAGACTATCCCTCATTCCTTTCCTCATCAGGCTCAGCAAAAAAACTTTACATACCATAAAAATAAACACCACAGGGGCCATACTTGTTAAACTATTGTTTATTACATTAGCATTCTTCGGTTACAGCAACTTGGTTTTTGCCATCGCTGCAGATGTGGGTGTTACACTTATCGTTATTTTAATTTCTCTCAACTTAATCAACTTCAAATAAAAATTCAATACTATGAACAAGTCAATCAAAAAAACCAGCTTCTTGTTAGCATCTTTTATTTGCATCTGCACTTCAATCACAGCTGTGGCAAAAGGAACTGAAAAAATCACCATAAAAACCGTTATCTATTGCGACCACTGCAACGAATGCGAATCCTGTGGCCAGTTCCTCAACAAAGAACTTAAATACATTAAAGGTGTAAAGTTTGCTTCACTTGATGCAAAGGCCATGACCTTGACCATTGAATACAATACGACAAAAACC
Source organism: Bacteroidota bacterium (assembly GCA_043748115.1). GTDB lineage: Bacteria > Bacteroidota > Bacteroidia > AKYH767-A > OLB10 > OLB10. Next base: position 1,341 of record JAYTNW010000054.1, read on the forward strand.
ACACCTGAAGAACTGCGTAAAGCCATCAGCAAATTAGGTTACGATGCCGATGAAGTTATAGCCGATCCTGCAGCCTATCAAAAATTAGACGGTTGTTGCAAAAAGCAAGAGTAATTAAATTTAAATAGAAACAATCATACGTATTATTATTATTATTATCCGTCACGGGTAAAATCGCTTCTCTATATCTCAAAGAGCGCCTTCTCTTCTATGTAGGCGTTCCTGTACGTCCGTTAGAAGTGAATAAGAAAAAAGAATCCTTAAATTCCTTGGTGTTAATGCTTTTTATTAAATAACCATTTGATTGAATTTCAAAACAACAAAATTAATTTACTCATTCCCTTTATGAAACGCTTCATCCTCTTGCTTCTCTTGCTCACGGCTCATGCCTGTGCTTGCGCTCAGTATTTTGAAGGAGCCATTATCTATTCCAATACTTACAAAAGCAAAAACAAAGAAGTGTCTGATCAGGAGCTATCTCAAATGATGGGTAGCAGGCAGGAGTATGTAATAAAAAATGGAAATTACAAATCAGTTACCAACGGAAGTTTTTTCCAGTGGCAGCTATATCTTTCGGGTAAAAATGCACTTTACAATAAAACAGCAAGGTCTGCACAACCCGGTGTAATAGATGCGTCAATGAGTGACGAACCGGCACTCGATGTCTCACAAAGCACTAAGGTTGCCGACACAGTGTTGGATTACCTTTGTTATGAGTTGGTAATCGTATCCAGTAGTAGTGTGAAAAGATTTTATTACAGCGATAAATTAACCGTTAACGATAAATTGTATAAAGCGCACAGTTATGGCGATTGGAATATTTATCTGTCCTTAGCAAAGTCACTTCCCCTCAAAATGATTGTTGAGAACAATGATTTTACGATCACCAGCGAAGCCGTTGAAATCAAACCTTACGTTGTTAATGAACTTGAATTTGATTTAAAGTCACTATTAAAATAAACGTTACTCAAACTTTTTATAAAGCTATTGGAATAGTTTAGCAATTAAGATTGTTAAAATAGAGTTGAACGATGATAAAAAAATAACACCTTAAAAAGGCGTTCTCTATCTTTCAGTAACTTTTCTGTTTTTATTTCTTTTCAGGCTGTGTTAACGCCATCGCTCATGTATGCTAACAAAACGGAAGCACCGCAGTAAGCAGTACTTCCGTTTTGCATAAGCTTTATATTTTAATATAAACTCAAAGGCATATCTTTATTGTAAGTAACCTCGTAAGAGAATTTAAGTGTTTTGTACTCCTTGGAGTTAACAGCCACAGTCCATTTTAATCCTCCAGTTTGCTCGTTATATTCTGCCTTGCCTTTATCTTTCAGCGCCACCTTAATTTCTTTGTTCGAGGACAAAGGGATCTGATCTTCTACCATTAGGTTAATGGTTTTTCCTTTGTTGTTTTTCATGCGCAGTTCGTAAGCTATGGTTTTGGTTATTTCCGAACCAATTAGTTTATTGTTTTCTTTAACAGGAAGTTTACTGCGTGTAACCGTTATGCCGTTATCGCGGCCCAATGCAAGTTCTAGCGTGTCGTTAATTACGGAAGGGTTGATTACTGTTTGTCCTACATAGGTGCCTTCATAAAAAACATTGGCACTTCCGGGAAGCAGGTTCAGGTCTTCCCAGCCTGTAATGCGGGCCAGCAAAAATGCTTCATTGTCTATTTTGGGCACTAAGTAGTGTGCATAAGTTGCGGGCAGGTCGCTTTTCTTAATGGACACCATGTGGTTAATTCCATCACTCGGTATATCGTAATCTAATTTAATGTCAAACTCCACGTTGGTCATTGTTTCCACTAATTGCGAATAGGCTGCTGCTGATTGCGCTGGCGACATTTCATCAAGGTCTTTTCTGGCATCAGCCATTTCATTGTTTCCTGCAATGCTGTTGGAACTTGATTTTTCTCTAGCCGCTTTGCCTTCATACTTGTAAATCGGCTTAGCAGTATAATAGTTAATGTACCAAGGTGGCAACTCAGGTTTAATATTGGTGCGGTTTGGATTTGTTGTGCTAAGCTTTAACCTAACATTGTTCCAGTCCTCACCGCTTGATTGGTAAACATTGGCTTTGTAGGTGAGTTGCACGGGAGCAAGTGCAGTGGTAGATCGGAGATCGTAAGAGGGAACCCATCCGGCTTGCGATACCATATAACTGATATCAACGTTGGCGGTTGCGGCTTCATCGCAACTAACATTCACCACCACTTGATGCACAGGTTCATATTTCTTTTCGGGGTCCTCGCTGTTTTTGTAAGCCTGCAAGTTGTTAAGCCTCTCCTGCATTCTTGCAAGTGTGCCATTGTATTTTTTTGCATCGCGTTTCAGTTTCCCCATTTGCGAATTAATGTCGTTTAGCTTCAAGCGGAAAAATTCCATCGCTTGTTTTAAAATGGGTAATGAGTCGCTCTTACCTTCTCCTTTTGATAGTTTGTTTTTGAGGATCATATCCTTCTCGAGCTGCAGTGTGCTCATTTTTTCACCCACATCATCTATGTCAAAATTTAAATCACTGAGCGAGTCTTCCAGCAATTTAATATCCTTAAGTACTGCCGGAGGTAATATTCCAGTTTCTTGAACTTTTGGTTCGGGATATTTAACGTTATGCCTAACATCAAGCACCACAAAATTGCCTTTGCCGCCTGCTTGCACACTGGCCGGATTAATAAACGGAGAAACATTGTTAAAAACCAATTCCGTTATACCTGGCATCAAGGTTACAGACGAGGTTCTGAAAACCTGTGCACCTTGCGTAAACACGGTAACATTTTTTACTGTTGATTTTACCGCTTTTTCAGTAGCAGCATCTACATTACATGCAAAAAAGCACATAGCTATGATCACTAATTTTTTCATTCTTTCTGATTTTTTTAAATTGTTATAAATTAGATAAACCGCCTTAAATTCTCACGGCTAAAAACATGGATGTATTGTTTCATCCTTTTCCATAAACGTTTAAAAAAATTTACTCAAGGTGTTTAATATTTTACCTGCTCTGCTCCATTTTGTACAGGCCAAAGCACATTGTGGGCATATTTTGCCACATCTTTTGGTAAAAGAAGTTGTGTGGTGAAACGGACTGCCTTTTGTTATGAAATAGGTAATCAAATTTTATATCACACCAACTAAAAATTAAACTTATGTTAAAATGGTCAGCCATCTTCTTTGTTATCGCCATCATCGCAGCTATTTTTGGTTTTAGCGGAATAGCAGCAGGTGCTGCTTCTGTGGCCAAAACAATCTTCTATTTTTTTTGGCTTTGGTAGTGATCAGCCTAATTTTGGGAGCTACCTTGTTTAAAAAATAAGTGCTGCTTATCTCCCGCTAAGTTTTAGTAGAAGGGTAAATTTGCAATATGCGAAAGGGGT
>JAYTNW010000055.1:0-4051 GCA_043748115.1 Bacteroidota bacterium
TGCAGGTTACACACGCAAGCAGGTGGATGAATTGACTGATTGGGTTAAGCGACCACAAATAGGGGCGGGGGGGCTTGTTTACATCAGGCATAATGCTGATGGAACGTATAAATCAAGCATTGATAAATTTTTTACTGAAGATGAGCTAAAGACCATTTGTAACCAGCTCCATTCTATACCCGGTGATCTAATTCTTATATTAACCGGTGATAAAAATAAAACAAGAAAGGCTTTAAGCGAACTGCGACTTGAAATGGGAACACGGTTAGGGCTTAGAGATAAAAATACGTTTTCCTGTCTTTGGGTGGTTGATTTTCCGCTGCTTGAATGGGATGCCGAAACAGGACGCTACCATGCCATGCACCATCCGTTTACCTCGCCTAAACCAGAAGATGTTCATTTGCTTTACACCCACCCCGGGGCAGTAAGGGCTAATGCTTACGACATGGTGATTAATGGTGTGGAAGTAGGAGGCGGATCTATCCGAATTTTTGATAAGCTTTTACAAGCAAAAATGTTTGAGATTTTAGGCTTTACCCCGGAAAAGGCACAGGAACAATTCGGTTTTTTAATGAATGCTTTTGAATATGGCGCCCCTCCACATGGTGGCATAGCATTTGGTTTTGATAGGTTATGCTCGTTGTTCGGAGGCTCAGAATCTATTAGAGACTATATTGCATTTCCAAAAAATAATGCAGGAAGAGATGTTATGATTGATGCTCCATCGGCTTTAGAATTGCCTCAGTTGAATGAGCTTGGAATCATGTTAAAGCCTTAATCACCCAAGGATTTTTAAAGGCTAAAGAAATAAACTTACCCATTTTTATCGCCCTTTTACCAAAAAGGAACAATTTTTGTTCATGCAAATTTTACTTTGCACGTTCGATATTAGCATTTGCTTTAAAATTAACTAACATTAGTTATTGCTTTTGCTGATATCAAAAAGTAAAACGAATCAGTATAGATTGATTAATATATTGATTTTCAGAAACAAAAAAGTGAAAAAACAGTATACGTTTATGGTGCAGGGTTAGTAAATTTGAAGGCGTACCCCAGTAAAAAACAATGAGAAAAACACTAATTACGAGGAACATGAAAAAATTATACACATTAAGCTTTATCTGCTTGCTAATATTTTCGGCATCAGGTGCTTTTGCGCAATTGATTGGACCCGCCAACGGTGGAAATTTTGATCTTGGCTTAGGCTTGCCTGCAAACAACTGGAATTCAGCTAAAAACTTGGTAACCATTCCTGCCGATGGCTGGGCGGTAAACACTGGTGCAGGTTCTGTTTCTGGCGCCAATGCTGCCTATGTTGCCACCAATCCTGGAGCGGCCACACCCACGTACGCTTACCAGCTATTAACTCGTGATTCATTATTGCTTTATCGTTCCACCACAGTTACATTTCCTGTAAACCAATCCTGTATAACCTTAAGTTTCCAATGGAAAGGCCAAGGTCAGGTAGATGCTTTTAATAGTGATCTTGATAACCTAAAAGTATATTTGATTCCTAAAGCGGCACCTCTTACCACAAATGATATTCAAACAAATTATCAAGTGGGTCAAGTGTGGTATAACCAACAAGGCTTTTTCATAAACGCAACCTTTAATCTCGATCCAAAATTAGCGGGTAATGGGGTGGCTTATACCCTTGCTTTCTTGTGGGTTTCAAATAATGATGGTCTCGGCACTCAACCTCCTGCTGCTATAGATGATGTGTTATTGACCACGGCAGCACCAACCGCTGTACCCACTTGTGCGGTTTACACAAACCCATCCAATGGTTCATCAGGATTATCTCCTTGTGCAGTAACCTTAGACTGGAATCATTCACTTGGTTGTAACGGTGCAACAACTTATCAGGTTCAAACGGCCACGGCCTTTGCAGGTCCTTACACAACTATTGCAACGACCTCACAAAACACCTACAATTTAACTGGATTGTTGGCCTCTACAACGTATTATTGGAGAATAATTCCTGTTAATTCGTTTGGAGCAAACTCAGCTGGTTGTAATTTCTTTATTTATTCTTTTACTACCGGAACAAATCCTGTAATAAGCGGTGTCCCACCCTATTTTGAAGATTTTGAAAGTTGCATTGACTGGATCGCTTATAATGGAGCTCAAGTCAACCAATGGTATGTAGGAAGTGCTACAAGTGCTTCGGGTAACCGCGGAATGTATGTTTCCAATAATTTGGGAGCCACCAATGCTTACACAGTAACAACGGCATCAATCACCCACATTACAAGCAATACAGTTATTGACCTCACCGGTGGAGGAAGCTGTATTAATATGTCATTTGATTATCGGTCGGGTGGTGAAAATGGCTTTGACTGGTTAAATGTATATGCTGTTCCCGTTGGTTTTGTTCCAGTAGCAGGTACCATGCCTGCTGTTGGTGCCTTAGGTGCAGCCCCCAATTTGGCAAACCCTATTTTAATTGCCGGACCCCTAAACGGTCAAACCTCCTATACAACATTTACATCCACGCTTAATGCATTGGGTTTGTCAGGGTATCAATTTAGATTATTGTTTACTTGGAGAAATGACGGTTCCATAGGAACACAGCCTCCAGCGGCAGTTGATAACATTAGTATCACCTCCTCAAGCGGCCCTGCTAATGATGTGCCTTGTACTGCCCAGTTTATACCGCCATTAAGTACAGCGGGTCTTTACATTCCCGGCAGCAACATTTGCGCAAGCAATACTGATGAGCCCACTCCTCCAGTTTGCTGGACCAATTCTGGTGGAGCTAGTCAGGTTAATTCAGTGTGGTTCCGTTTTAGAGCACCATCATCTGGTTGCGTAAAATTACGTACAGAAAGAGGCACTTTGATTGACACACAATTGGCTGTGTATGCCTTAGGGTCAGGGGGTACTGTAGCCTGTGGTTCAGGACCTACACTTACCTATGTAAATTGTAATGACAATAGGCCTGCCTGTGGTACTACTACCTACTTAAATTCAGAACTTTCGCTTACCGGTTTAAGCGCTGGTTTTACCTATTACATTTCAGTGGATGGTAAAAATGGCCAGGCTGGAACATTTTCATTATTTATTATGGATGCGGGCGCTGGTTGTACCGGAACCTTCCCAGCTGTTCCAGGTGCTGATTGCTCTTCTCCTAATTTGGTTTGCTCCAATAATACTTTTGTTCCTAACCCTGGATACCAAGGTTTTGGCGCTAAATGCGATTTTTCTGGAGGTATTTGTTTAGTGTCTGGAGATAGAGGGGGAGCATGGTACCAAGTCTCTGTAACATCACCCGGACAGTTAATGTTTGATATTGTCCCAAATGACTGGACAGGCTTCAGTTCTACGGATTATGACTTTGCGGTTTGGAAAATTGCAGGAACAGGTGCTACCACATGTGCGGGTATAACGGCTGCTCCGGCCACAGGATTGGTAGCTTGTAATTATAGTGCACTGGGCGTAACAGGTTGTTATACTTTAGGAAATTCTCCTGCAGCCTATCCGGGATACAATGGAGCTTATGAAAACCCTATTGCTGCCGCTGCCGGTGATGTGTTCCTTATTTTTGTAAGTAATTTCTCAAACAGTACCTCGGGATTTTCGCTTTATACCACCAACTCAACTTGTGGAATTGCATCCAGTGTACCTAATGGGGGTACAATTATATGGACTGGATCAGCAAGTTCTGATTGGAATAACTTGGATAACTGGGGTGGTTGTAATGTGCCCAATTGCAAAGGAGCATTAGGTGAAACAGATGCGCTTATACCAGCGCTTTACGTAAACCCTCCGATTATAACAGGTTCAGTAAGTTGCCGTAACCTAACCATTAATCCAGGAGCTACATTAACCATTTCCCCAACAGGAATACTCGAAGTTTGTAAGGACCTTGTTAATAATGGTAATTTTAATTGCCAAACAGGTTCGTTAGTAGTGATGGATGGTCCAATAACGGGATCTTATCTTGCCACCGGAGTTCAAAATTTAGATGGAAACTTAACTGGAGCCAATGGCTTTTATAACCTGCGGGTTTTTAAAGGAGGTAACACGCAATATGTGAACTCTAACCAAG
>JAYTNW010000056.1:0-4864 GCA_043748115.1 Bacteroidota bacterium
CTTAATCGTTTTGGAATAAAGGAACTAAACACGGAGGCGTTTTGTTTTGCATTGCCCCTCAAGGAAAATAAAGGAACATTGGCTATCAGCTTCAGCAACTACGGTTACAATCTTTTTAACCGCAAGAAAGTAGGAATTGCTTATGCTAAAAAACTGAGTAATGTTTTCTCCGCAGGTGTGCAGGTTGATTACTTAAACACCAAACTTGGAGAAGGTTATGGTAGCAAGGCTGCCTTCACTATTGAGGGTGGAATGATAGCCCGTATCAATGAAAAATTAAAACTGGGGTTTCACCTTTTTAATCCCATCCGTGCTAAACTTGCCGACAATAATGATGAACGGATACCGCTTCTCGCAAAGGTGGGGTTAAGTTATAAACTTAGTGAAAAAGTTATAGGCGCAGCAGAGGTGTTTAAGCCTTTAGATGAAAAAGCCATTTATAAATTCGCACTGGAGTATCATCCGGCAGATATTCTCTTTGTTAGAGCAGGTGTAAGCTCAGAGCCGGTTCAATTTACATTTGGTGCCGGACTAAAGTTTAAGACTATTTATGTTGACCTTTCTTCCGGATACTATGAGCCTTTGGGTTACAGCCCTTCTATTGGGTTACGTTACGCTTTTAAATAACCCGATGCTATGAAAAATTTCTTTTTATACGTATATTTTACTTTAGCGATTCTCGCTGGTGAATGTTGCATTGCCCTTGCACAGGTCATCCCTCCACGGACTGATGATAACATCATTGACGAAAAAATTGAAAACATTGCCAACACCGTTGATGAATCGGTGGATTTGACGGAGTTGTCGGAACAATTGCAGCATCTCTTAAACAACCCCATTGATCTCAACCGTGCTTCACGCGAAGAGTTGCTTCAGTCCGGTTTATTATCCGAAGTTCAAATAAACAGCATCCTCAATCATAAAGAAAAAACAGGAAAGTTTATTTCCCTTTACGAATTGCAGGTACTCAATTTTTTTTCGATTGAAGACATTAACAGAATTTTACCTTACATCACGCTCTCTCCTGCAGAAGGACTGGCTACCACTTTCAAAAAAATAATTACAGAGGGGAATAGTCGCTTGCTTTTAAGAGGGCAGCGATATCTTGAAACACAAGAAGGCTTTCGCGATGGCACCGCTGCCAACGACACCGATGCAGCCTATCCGGGAAACGCATGGAGGTATTACACGCAGTACCAATACCGGTACAAACAAAAATTTAGCTTTAACCTCACCGCAGAAAAAGATGCAGGAGAAGATTTTTTTAGAGGTGCGCAAAAAAATGGCTTTGATTTTTACAGCGGACATATATCCATTCGTGATATTGGAATTGTAAAAACTTTAGTATTGGGCGACTACGACCTCAATTACGGGCAGGGACTTACCCTGTTCACTGGGTTGGCATTTGGTAAATCACCGGAGGTATCATCTGTAAGGAAAATTGCCAGAGGCATTAAACCATATTCCTCTGTAAACGAGGTTAATTTTAGACGAGGAGGAGCAGTTTCTTTTGGATTTAAGAAGTGGACCTTTGATGCCTTTTATTCAAAACGCAAATTAGATGCTGTACTCGGGAGTCTTGACTCTTTGGTTCAGGAGGATTATTTTACTTCGTTTTATGAAAGCGGTTATCACCGAACAACAAGCGAAGTGCGAGGGCAAAACCTGATAAAAGAAACAATGGTCGGAGGTAATGTTGCTTACCGTAATCGTAATTTTCAAATTGGCTTAACCGCTGTAAACATTGGGTACGACATTCAGTTTGTTAAAACAAGGCAACTCTACAGTCAATTCGATTTTACAGGCAGCAGTTTTTCTAAAGTTGGTGTGGATTATAGTTATCTATTTCGCAACATCAATTTTTTTGGTGAGTTCACCCGCGCTGATAATGGATCCTTAGCCTATGTAAATGGTGCTATCATCAGTTTGGGATCGATTGCATCAGTTAGTATAGTTAACAGAAACTATCCTCGTGATTTTAATTATTTGTACGCAGTAGGTTTTGCTGAAAGCAGCACCACAAGAAATGAAAAGGGAACGTATGCAGGGTTGTCGGTAAAGCCCAACCGGTATTGGGCTCTTGCTGGATATATGGATCAGTTTACCTTTCCTTGGCTTCGGTTTGGTGTGGATGCGCCAAGCAAAGGGTTTGAATACTTATATCAGTTAACCTGGACACCGTCAAGACAAATTGAACTGTACTTTAGAGGGCGTAAAACACAAAAGCAACAAAACACCTCTGTTGAAACTCCGGTTGATTACCTCATCAACCGCACACAAGATAATTACCGTTTTAACGTTTCCTATAAAATCTCACGTTCTGTGACTCTTAAAAGTAGGGTAGAGGCTGTTAAAGTAACCTATGATGACAACACCACGCAAAACGGTTTTATCATTTACCAAGATGTAATTTTTAAACCCTTAAGTTTTCCTCTTTCAGGGTCGGTACGATATGGTATTTTTGATACTGATAGTTATGACTCACGCTTATACACCTACGAAAACGACATTTTATATTCCTATTCCATCCCGTTTTTCTACAACAGAGGATTTCGTTACTATGTAACGCTTCGATATAAAATAAGCCGCTTGGCTGATGTTTGGGTACGTTATGCGCAAACCACTTATTCTAATCAAAACACCTTTGGTTCAGGCCTAGATGAAATAAGGGGAAACAAGCGAAGTGAAATTAAGGTTCAGCTAAGACTGCTATTTTAACACCTTTAACTACTTCTTTTTTTTATGGCTCATGAATACTACTTTGTAGTTGACACATGATGTTTGCTATATTATTTTACATTTGTACTACTAACAACTAAACATTAATTATTATGGACATTAAATTTATTTCAGTTTTTGTGGCGGCATTGGTACCGCTGTTAATTGGCTTTCTGTGGTATGGACCTAAAGTTTTAGGCAATGCATGGATGCGTGAAGCAGGCTTAACCGAAGAGAGTATGAAAGGGGCTAACATGGCTAAAATATTCGGGCTTACTTACGTGTTAAGTGTATTAATCGGCATGGCTTTAATGCCTATCGTAATTCATCAAATGGGAGTATTTTCCACCTTGGCCGATGAGCCCGGATTACAGGATCCCAATACAGAGCTGGGAATGTGGTTTAAAGGATTTTTTGACAAGTACGGAGACAATTTTCGCACCTTTAAACATGGAGCTTTTCATGGAACATTATCGGGAATATTTTTTGCTTTGCCTTTAATGGCTATAAATGCCATGTTTGAAAGAAAAACATGGAAGTACATCTGGATCAATACAGGATTCTGGGTGGTAAGCCTGGCCTTAATGGGAGGAATTATTTGTGCTTGGAAATAACCAGCCGATTAGATAAAACAAAAATCCCTTTAGCCAATGCTAAAGGGATTTTTGTTTTTTTAAATAGATCATCGCCAAGCCAACGCTTCTAAAGTTTTTATTGCCAATTACACGCAAACAATATCAAAATGCTTCCCTTCAAAATTATAATCCATGCCAATGGTTTCCTGCGTATCGGCACGTGATATTTTATAGTTTAAATCTAACAACATTTTAACAACCTCTTTGGCCGATGCACCAGCACGCTTTAAATGCACCTCATCAATTTCAATAAACATTTTTGGCCTAAATTTTCTTAGAATTTCTTCAGCACCTTTTAATACTTTTAGCTCAAACCCTTCTACGTCAATTTTTATGAGATCAATGCGGTCAATGTTTTTTTCACTGCAAAAATCATCCAACTTAATAGCAACAACCTTTCTACTTTGCCCGCTGCCTTTATCTGATAAAAAAATACCCGAACTGTTTTGTGACCTGGACACATTAAAGTAAAGTTCACTGGCTGTATCTGATATGGCAAGATTATAAATGCTGATATTTTTAAAGGTGTTGAGCCCAACATTGTGAGTCAGCCTATCAAACAGGTAGGGAACTGGTTCAAAACAATAAATTTTTCCGTTGTTATTCTGCAATCGGGCAAAATGCAATGCGGTATCGCCAATATATCCTCCTACATCAAAAATTACTTGTCCGGGTTTAACCAAGGTGTAAAGAGAATTACGTTCAAAATCAGTCAGATTGTCAAACCCAAAATAGATAACATGATCCATGTAATCACTAATGTCAAGCCTATAGTTGATGCCATGTCGAGTACACTCCCTAATGGTGCCTTTGGGATATATGGTATTGGAGCCGATGGCTTTTTGCGCAAACCTGCTTCCGTTAAGTGAAGCATTTAAGAGCATATCTTCAACCGACTTAATTTTTATAACCTGCCTTATTGAATTGAGTAAACGTGTTTTTAGCATGGAAGCAAGAATGAAAAACGAAAGTATAAAAAAACGCGCACTAATCTATCTTTTATAAATAGCAATTCTACCGTTCAGGTGTTTTTCAGCGCTGAAACTTCTTGTTTATTTCTTCCTTATCTAATTTAAAAATAACGGGGCTTCCTTTACGTGTATAAAACGGCATGTCGCATTTCATCAAATCCACAAAAAGGGTACGCATTTCTTTTTCCGTGAGTTTAGTGCCTCCTTTTACTGAAGCACTTCTTGCTATAGCCAAGGAGGTGCGTTCCTGCTGTGTCATGCCGGTAGCTTCTCCTGTGATAAACTCCTCAATAAATTTTTCAATTATCTTCTGTTCACTACCCTTGGTCACGTAGGTAGGGGCTGCATTTAAAACAAAAGTATTTTTTCCAAACGGCTGCAAATCAAAACCCGACTGCGTCAATTCCTCCAAATGTTCGCTCAACACATCGGCTTGCTTCACATCAAACTCCATTCGAAGCGGGAACAGCTGCTGCTGACTTAGCACCTGAGTTCCCTGCAATTGTTGGAGGTTACTTTCAAACAAAATGCGTTCATGTG
>JAYTNW010000057.1:0-2907 GCA_043748115.1 Bacteroidota bacterium
TTAAACTGCCAGCCGCATTTAATTCCATAGTCCTGTTCTGAGGGTTGAAATTTATATGATAATCTTTCTGATGGTTCTGAATAATTAACTATTTCATAAAACTCATTATCAATGGTCTTCTCATAGTCCCACTTTTTAGAATAATAATGAGGTTCTACATAAAAACCTCTCATATCACCATGCCCTGTCGGATAAATCCGCAATCCAATCATGTAAGCCAAGGAGCCGTTGACTTTATACGTATCGCCTCCTGTTTCATCATACGTATCTTCTTCAAAAAATCCTGTTAGCAGGTCTGCTGCAAAATCACGCAATGTGTAACCCAGTTGAAAATCGAGACTAAGATAATTGTTCAACCTCCTCTCATATCCAAATGATAAAATACCACGACCTATTTCAAGCATGTTAAAACGTACCACATTGTTAAGCTCCGATTGTGGACCCATAGATGGTGACACCTCATCTCTGAGGTCAATACTTTTTGAACGAGAAGTATCTGCGGGCACAATTTGTGAAAAGCAATAGGATGTAAAAAAGATTAACAGGGTGCTGAGAGATAGTTTTTTCATACGGTAAACAATTTTTTAACATCGCAAACATAACGGTAAAAATGCGATTGCCAAAACAACTTAATTCTCCACAATAGGAACAAGCCCTCTAATGCCCATGTCCACCACAGTATCTCCCTCGGCAGGTTCATACACACCGGGTGTACTGTGCTCAACCCATTCAAAACTTTTATTGGTAGAGAGCGAAACGGTAACATGAATATCTTTTGTTTCATTACCTGTTATCACCAATGGGCTGGCAAAAGATCCGGTAACCACACATGACCCTTCAGGAATAGGCGAAGTAGCAAAAATAGGATTAGGCACGGTGGTAGCTCCCTCGGGCGCCTGTCCTGTTAACACCGGTGGCAAGTAAGGAGCCCATTGTGGATTTCCTTCAGCACTGGTTTCAAATGCCCAATAGCCCTGCGCCTTATTTGCATTTACATTTACAGTACTGTCGTTCACATTAAATGTGCTGATGTAGGTATTGTAACCGATAAACGATGCCAGCGTTCCCGACAAATCAGCCACAATGCCACTGCCAGTTTGTATTCTAAAATCAACAGTATAGTTCTGATAGGCTAGTGACACTCTTAAATACTGATAAGAACCGGGGATAATATTTTTAAACGGAATTGACAAAAAAACTTCGTTGTTACCTGCTAAAACCGACTGTGAAAAATCAATTGCATTGCTACCGCCAGCCGATGTTTCTGCATTGCGATACAACACTGCACCTCCACCCAATGCCGTTAACGCTGATGGAACAAGTTCAACGTAATGTGAGCTCATGCTATTAAACCGCGGAGATTGTGCTCCATGATCTGCGGGAATCACTGACGCTGCACCAATATTGGTAAGGCGAGGCTGTAAGGAGTCGAACTTAAAACTAAAGATAAGTTGTGGGTCGTTTTTATTTTCGTCCGACTTTTTGCAGGCACCAATTACCAGCATGAAACTAAATACAATTAAGAAGCGGCTTTTCATTTGCGGTAATTTAATTTTTAAGCATGATAAATGTAGTGCTTAAAAGCTTTTCATGATCATAACGCAAAATAGTTTTTCAACATTGCCCAAACTGTTTGTTTGCAGATGCTTTTTCATTGAAATAATATCTTATTTTTAAAAAATGCAGGATGATATTATTACAGCCCAAGAATATTTTAAAGGGCGCGGTGCTCAAATAAACACGGCCAACAGGTTTTTAAAACAGGTGTACGTAACGGAGCATATAGAGGGTTTAGACGAGCCGCTGATGAGCAACGAGCGCACCAAATATTTTTATGAATACCCGAAACAAATAGTCAATAAGGTTAAAAGCCCTGATTTGCCTATGATGTATAGCATGAACCCTTACCAAGGATGCGAGCATGGTTGTGCTTATTGCTATGCACGCAATGTGCATACCTACTGGGGGTTTAGTGCCGGGTTGGACTTTGAAAGAAAAATTATCATTAAGCCGGAAGCTCCTCAACTACTGGAAAAAACATTTATGCAGGCATCATGGCAGCCTAATACCATTATGTTGTCAGGAAATACGGATTGCTACCAACCCATTGAACGCAAAATGATGTTAACAAGAAAAATGCTGGAGGTGTGTTTAAACTTTCGAAATCCTGTTGGGGTAATTTCCAAAAACAGCCTGGTGCTGCGCGATAAAGATATCTTACAAGAGTTAGCTAAACTTAACTTAGTTCGTGTGATGATTTCCCTTACCACATTAGATGAAAACCTGCGACAACTTATGGAGCCACGAACGGCAACAGCTTTTAAACGCCTTCAGGTAATAGAAGAATTGAATGCAGCAGGAATACCTTGTGGAGTAATGACCGCGCCAACCATTCCCGGACTAAACAGTGATGAGATTCCTTCATTGCTTAAAGCCGCTGCTGAACGTGGCGCTATTGCAGCCGGTTATACCCTTGTGCGCCTTAATGGCGATGTGAAAGAAATTTTTAGAAACTGGTTGTATCATAATTTTCCTGATCGTGCAGCGAAGGTGTGGAACCTTATCATGCAATGCCATGGTGGTGAAGTAAACGATTCTAAATTTGGGAGACGAATGCGTGGTGACGGAAATGTAGCACAATCAATAGCACAGCTTTTTAAACTATCCGTAAAAAAATATTTTAAAGACAATAAACCTGCAGAAGTTAACACCTCCCTGTTCCGCAGGCCCTATGGTCAGATGAGTTTGTTTTAACACCTGTAAAACTGTTACTTTGTAAGGAATTATTTACTTTTGAAATATGGCAAACAACTTAAGTTTTTTAAATAATATTCCTGCTGTTGATCAGGTGGGAATTGATGAGCGTGTAGCTCGTTTGAACAAACGCAGCATAAAAACAGAATCAAA
>JAYTNW010000058.1:0-6061 GCA_043748115.1 Bacteroidota bacterium
TATTATGGCCGTGTTTTAAATAATGAAGCACCCGATTTTGATTTGGTCAGTACGCATGACAGTGGTAGCACCACAGAGAAAATAGCTAATCATTTTGGATTTAAAGGGTACGTAAACACCATTTCCACAGCGTGCTCTTCTGCCGCCAACGCCATTATGCTAGGCGCGCGACTTATTGAGGCGGGGCACCTGGATCGGGTGGTTGTGGGCGGTACCGATCCGCTTACTGATTTTACTGTTAAAGGATTTCAGTCACTAATGATTTACGACACGGAATGGTGTAAGCCTTTTGATGAAGCACGAAACGGGCTTAACCTTGGTGAAGGCGCGGCTTTTTTGGTGCTGGAGAATGAGAAAAGTATGCAGTTGTCAGCAAGTACACCGCTGTGCAGGATTACGGGTTGGTGCAATGCCGCTGATGCATATCACCAAACAGCATCATCACCTGAAGGCAAAGGCGCTACACTAGCGATGAGAGGAGCATTAAAAAAAGCAGGTGTTTTACCTGAGCAAGTTGGATATATTAATGCCCACGGAACTGGAACAAAAAATAATGACCTCA
Source organism: Bacteroidota bacterium (assembly GCA_043748115.1). GTDB lineage: Bacteria > Bacteroidota > Bacteroidia > AKYH767-A > OLB10 > OLB10. Next base: position 563 of record JAYTNW010000058.1, read on the forward strand.
GTGAAAGTGTTGCGCTTAAAAATATTTTTGGAGAACAGCTTCCTCCTTTTAGTTCCACCAAGGCCTTTACCGGCCACACGCTGGCTGCTGCCGGTGCCATTGAGGCCGTGTTCTCTGTTTTGTCTTTAGTTCATCACGCGCTGTTGCCGGCTATCAATTTTAAAACACCTGTGGCCGAAACGCAGTTGATACCTCAAACAACTTTTCAAACCATTGATGTTGTAAATGCCGTGCTATCCAATTCTTTCGGTTTTGGAGGAAATAATTCATCTCTTTTGTTTCAAAAAGTGTAGCCATGTATTTTATCAAAGCCATTGAAACAATAGGTCATCAGCCTTCTTTTAGTAACAGAGGTTTTGCTCAGCATCTTTTGCCTGCTCATGAAAATGTAATGCACCCTGATTACAAGCAATATATTAATGCAGTAACACTGCGGAGAATGAGCAATATTTTACGGATGGCTGTTGCATGTGCTTCAGAAACATTGGTTCAGTCAAGTGCAGAAAAAGCAGACGCGATTATCGTGGGTACAGGTTTAGGGTGCTTACACGATACAGAAAAATTTCTCAGCAACGCTATACTTATTAAAGACAGCCTTCTTCCACCTACCTCTTTTATTCAAAGCACACACAACACAATGGCGGGGCAAATATCGTTGGCCATGTCCAACCACTGTTACAACATGACCCACACGCAAAATATGTTGTCCTTTGAACATGCTGTTGCGGATGCAATGATGTTCCTAGATGAAAACGGAGGAAACGTGTTGCTGGGCAGCGCAGATGAGTACATTCCTCAATTGGATGCTGTTCTCGAATATTTCAAATTGAATGATGTAATGCCAACATCAGGTGTTTCTTTTTTAACGGTTTCGAAATCGGAAACTATTGGTGTAAAAGCCCTATTAAAAGCTATTGATACTTTTTTTGGTGAACGCATTTCTCAAAACTACGTAACAAATTTTTTGCTTAAACATCAATTAACCAATGCCGCTGTTGACCTTGTTTTATGTTCAGGAAAAGGTTCAGAGGAATTTTTGAGCAATGCGGGATTTGGTGAAGTTATTAATTTTGAAAAATACACAGGGCGTTATTCCACCTCTTCTGCGTTCGCATTGCACTTAGCGGTTGACTTATTGAGTGAAGAGAAAAATATATTCGCTGGAAAAAAATTCCAGAAAGAAATAAAAACAGTTTTAATTTGTAACATGCTTCACGGCAAAGCAACAGGACTTATCCTGGTTCAGAAATATGAAACATAAAATTTTTACCATTATTTTTATTGTATTGTTGGTTACGCTCTGGTGGTTTCATTACCACAGCGAATACATCTGGCATTTTACCGCCACACTGGCGCTCGCTTATCTTATCATTGTTTTTTATGGATCTTATGAGATTAGATTTAATTATTTTTTAAGATCAGTTAATAGCGGCAGCCCAACAGGCATTGCCCTTACCTTTGATGACGGCCCCGATGAGCGATCAACAAAAAAAATAGTGGAAATTCTTGCTTTGGCAAATACACCGGCTACGTTTTTTGTAATTGGAAAAAATGCGGAAAAGAATCCGACCCTTCTAAAGCAAATCCATGATAGTGGACACACCATTGGAAACCATTCCTATTCACACAGCAATGGCATCGGCTTGTTTTCTTCAGCAAAATTGAAAAGCGATATTGAACATTGTTCGCAGGTCATTCAGGAAATTACTGGAGTGACCCCTGTTTATTTTCGTCCGCCTTTTGGGGTTACCAATCCGCGTTACGCTTCTGTTTTAAAGCAATTGGCACTCACCTCTGTTGGTTGGAGCTTAAGAAGTTTTGATACATCTGCAAAAAATGAACAAAATCTGTTGCATAGGATTACTTCACAATTAAAACCAGGCAGCATAGTATTATTGCACGATACAAAAGGCGTTACAGTGGAAATATTGCCTGCATTGATTAACTATTGCAAGCAAAATAATCTTAACATTGTCCCACTTCCTGACCTTTTAAAAAAATAATAGGTTGAAAAAGCAGCTCATCGTTTTTATGATTTTGTTTGCATCCTACGCAATGGCACAGGATGAAATGCCAATGAAAGATGTTGCCGGATTTACAACAAAGTTCCGTGAGCAATCAAAGCAAACCACCTCCATACAGGCTGATTTTAAAGAAGAGAAAAGAATGTCTGTATTAAAAGAAACAGAAAAATCAGAGGGCAAGTTTTATTTTAAAAAAACGGACAAGTTACGTTGGGAAAAAAATGGAACTAAACCGTTTGTATTTTTAACTGCAGGGAGTAAAGTAAGGCTAAAAGATGGCGGCATAGAAAAAGAAGTATCCTCTTTCAACCAAGTAGCTTCGCGAATAAAGGAGCTGATGCTGTCATTGGTAAATGGCGAGTTTCAAAACAACAAAGCATTTTTGCCCACTTATTTTGAAACCAATACAGGATTTATAATTAGGCTAAAGCCTCGTAGCAAACGTTTGTCCAACCAGTTTGAGTACATACAATTGGTGTTCAGTAAAAAAACAATGTTGCTGGATGAGTTGGCTTTTTACGAGAAGAATGGTGATACCAGCAGAATGAAATTCTACAACCAAAGAAGAAATGAGTCGTTGGATGATAACCTGTTTTTAAATTTCTAACACATGTTGCTCCATTCTTTTTACACGCTTTTGAATCACGAAATAAAAGATGGAGTTATTCATGCAAGGGTAAAGATTGATGCTTCTCATTCTATATTCAACGGTCATTTTCCAGGCAACCCTGTTACACCGGGCGTGGTGCAGGTAGAAATGGTTAAGGAGATAGTAAATGAGATTTATGGGCATAGATATGTGCTGTCAGCCATGAGCAACTGCAAGTTTCTTAAAATATGGAACCCGTTAAATTATCCTGAGATCAGTTTTGTAATAAGCACAGCGCAAACGGAAGAAGGCCTCAAAGTGAATGCGACAGGAGAAGAGCAAGGAATCACATTTTTTAAATTGAGCGCGATTTACGTATGATCACCCTCAGCCGGATAAAATGCTGCATTATCATGGCGACCTACAACAACGAAAAAACGTTGGAACGAGTGTTGAATGGACTGCTGATATACAGCGAAGGGAAAGATGTTTTTGTAGTAAATGATGGATCTACTGATGCTACTGCGCAAATCCTTGAAGGGTATAGTGACAGGGCTATTTTACTTAACAATACTGTTAATAAGGGAAAAGGATATTCGCTGCGAAAGGCTTTCGCAACTGCCATAAGCCAAGGTTTTGAAAATGCTATTACCATTGACTCGGACGGACAACATTTCCCTGAAGATATTAATGTGCTTCTAGAAATGGCCCTTGCCTATCCCGGGGCTTTGCTTATGGGATCACGGAATATGGAGCAGGAAGGAGTGCCGGTTAAAAGTTCGTTTGGCAACAGATTTTCTAACTTCTGGTTTTATATAGAGACCGGAAAAAAACTGCCTGATACGCAAACAGGATTTCGACTGTATCCTTTAACTGAAATAAAAAAGATAAAATTATTTACCAATCGCTTTGAAACAGAAATTGAAGTGATCGTAAAATTGGCATGGCGAAATGTAGCGGTTATTCCTGTGAACATTCGAGTTCTTTACGATAAAAATGAGCGCGTTTCGCATTTCAGACCATTTAAGGATTTCACGCGTATCAGCATCTTAAACACTTATCTAGTGGTGCTGGCCTTGTTTTATTATTGGCCTAAGCGGGCAATTAATTACATCAGAGGTAAAGGGTTGTTAACTATTGTTAAAGAAGAGCTTTTTCGTGCGGACCAGAGCGTGATGAAAAAATCATCTTCTGTAGCCTTTGGTGTTTTTATGGGCATTGTTCCCATTTGGGGGTTTCAGTTGTTGGTTGGAATTCCATTGGCTGTTTTGTTCAGGCTCAACAAGGTGTTGTTTTTAGCAGGCGCTAATGTCAGTTTGCCTCCTCTCATCCCATTTGTTATTTATTTAAGTTACATCATCGGTGGATGTTTTGTTGTGAATGATGTAAAGTTTGAAAGTGTAAAAACCGTTTCACTTGAAAACGTACACGACAATTTTGTACAATATTTTACCGGAGGATGTGTGCTGGCAATAACATGCGCATTGGTTGCTTTTGTAATTTCTTATGTCTTGTTTCGAATCAAGAGAAATAAACCAGCGGTTTCGAAATAAAAAAATTAACGTTCTAACAAAACAAGGCGTTGCTTGTGAAAATGCTAACGGATTAGATTAAGATTATTTCGCAGCACATTAACCCCCTTGTGGTGTAGGTGCAAAAAATAAAAACTAAAAACTGTGCAGCGTTTCCTTAATGATGTCAGCACATTCATAAATCTGCTCTTCAGTGATAACAAGCGGAGGGGCAAACCGAATAATATCGCCATGTGTAGGCTTAGCCAATAAACCATTATCTGCCAGTTTAAGGCAAACATCCCAGGCATCTTTTCCATTTTTTGGCTTTATAATAATGGCGTTCAACAATCCTTTACCACGCACTGTAGTAAGCATTTCATGTGTAATGCTTTTAAGTTCAGCACGCAATACTTCGCCAAGGTATGCGGCATTGTCAGCAAGTTTTTCATCTTTAACCACCTCCAATGCTGCCATGGCAACCTTGCAGGCAATAGGATTTCCGCCATAGGTTGACCCATGCTCGCCAGGTTTGATGCACAACATTATGGGGTCGTTGGCCAGCACGGCAGAAACTGGGTAAACACCTCCACTCATTGCTTTTCCTAAGATCAAAATATCTGCTTTTACATTTTCGTAATCGCAGGCCAGCATTTTTCCTGTGCGTGCAATGCCTGTTTGCACCTCATCAGCAATAAACAAAACATTTCGCGCTTTACACATTTCATAGGCTTTGGCAAGGTACCCCTCATCAGGAACCATTACACCTGCTTCGCCTTGTATCGGCTCAACTACAAAACCTGCCACATTGGGGTCTTCAAGTGCATCATGCAATGCAGTAAGGTCGTTATAGGGGATAATGATGTAGCCGGGTGTAAAGGGGCCAAACTCAGCAGAGGCTGCAGGATCTGTAGAAGCAGAAATAATAGAAATAGTGCGTCCGTGAAAATTTCCTTCGCAGAAAATAATTTTTGCCCTGTTGCGCGCAATGTCTTTGTTTTGATAAGCCCACTTTCTAGAAAGTTTAATGGCCGTTTCAACAGCCTCAGCGCCAGAGTTCATTGGCAGCACTTTGTCATAGCCAAAATATTCGGTAACGTACTGCTCATATTCTCCTAACCGGTTGTTATGAAAAGCTCGGGAGGTAAGCGCAAGTTCTGATGCTTGGTCAACAAGTGCTTTAATGATGCGTGGGTGGCAGTGGCCTTGGTTAACGGCTGAATAGGCGGAAAGGAAATCGTAATATTTTTTGCCCTCCACGTCGTATAAAAAAACGCCTTCTCCTTTTTCTAAAACAACAGGTAGGGGATGATAATTGTGCGCGCCAAATTGGCTTTCGATTTCCAAGAATGCGGCGGTGCGATCAGACAAAGGA
>JAYTNW010000059.1:0-5295 GCA_043748115.1 Bacteroidota bacterium
AGCAACAATTTTAATAATTGTATTTTCAGGTGTATAGTTAATGGCGTTATGAAGCAGGTTTTGCAAAACCTGTTCTATTAAACCTCTATCAAATTTAAATAGCGGTAAATTTTCATTCGGTTTAAAAACTATAGTTTGCTTGTAAGGGATTGCAAGTTTTTGAATTACAGAATTAATCAATTCATTGGTATCGCACCAGTCCAAATTTAGTTTTAACATTCCAGTTTCAGCCTGCCAAACTTTGTAATCGTTGCTTTCTAAAGTTATTTCAAGTAACTTTCTTATTTGTGGTTCATCGTCTATGATTAAAATTTCAGCCTTACTCATTTTTTAAATTATTTAAGTATGATGCTTCGACAGGAAATTCAACAATAAATGTTACGCCTCCATTTGTATTATTTTCAGCTTTTACAGTGCCTTTATGTGCTTCAACAAAACCTTTAACTATGGATAGTCCTAAGCCACTTCCCCCTGTCTTAGTTTGAGGCAACCTATAGAATTTATCAAATAAATATTTTATTTCGCTTGCAGGTATTCCAATTCCATTGTCTGAAACACTTATGACACAATTATTGGATTGTTGCGAAGCAACAATTTCAATAATTGTATTTTCAGGTGTATAGTTTATGGCATTATGAAGCAAGTTTTGCAAAACCTGTTCTATCAAACCCCTGTCAAATTTGAATAGTGGCAAATTTTCATTAGGCTCAAAAATAATGGTTTGCTTATACGGGATTGAGAGTTTTTGAATTACGGAATTTATCAATTCATTGGTGTCGCACCAGTCTAAATTTAGTTTTAACATTCCAGTTTCAAGTCTGCTCATATTGAGCAAATTTTCAACTTGTCTATTCAGTCTTATGCTTGCAATGTCAATTTGATTTAGTAGTTCGTTTTGGTTGCTTGTAGAAATCTTTTCTTTGTTTTCCTTCAAGGTGTCAACGGCTCCAATAATCGTTGAAATGGGTGTTCGCAATTCGTGTGAAAGAGAATTTAATAAAGTATTATACAATTTTATGGTGTTTTCTTTTTCTTCTTTGTCTCTTGCTTTCGTTTCTTCTTTGCGAATTTTTAATGTCAAGACTGCATTAACCAATGCAATAAAAAAGTACATAAGAAACATCAACAAGTCTTCGGTACTTTCAATATGGAAAGTAAAAATCGGTGGTATAAAAAAGAAGTTCCAGATTAGTGCACTTAAAAAAGCAGCACTTAAAACTGGTAAAATGTCGAACAACATTGCTACAATTGAAACCGTTACAAGTAGCAATAAAGCCACGGTTTTGTAGCCAATAAATTGAGAACCAAAATAACAAGCAACAGAGGTCAACAAAACAAGAGTAATACTAATGAGGTATTGATTATGAAGGCTGTATTTTCTTGTATATACTATGTTCAATTTATTGTCAAAAGTAATAATTAAGATATAAAGATTTTATAAAGATGTATCAGTTATTTATGGTCGGTGCGTAGGCAAAAAATGGCTATTTTGGTTTTGCGATGGGTTGGCTTGTCTGTTCATTTTTTGTCTATCGCTGATAGTCTGCGCTGTTGTCATAGCATTATTGGTAACGTCAGACTTTGAAAAAACCCATATCATAATCCACCTATCATTGTTATTAAATCAAAGTTAAAAATAATAAATAAATAATAAGCAATGCCTGCTGTCGCTTTCACAATTTTGTGATATGCAATTTATCTCATCAAAAAACAGAAGCCAAATACTTTTGGACGGTTTGGAGGATGGTGTATTTTCCAATATTCCAATTAAGCGCATTGCTGCTTTTGCCATGCTGTAATAGCTTATATAAAAACAAAATGCTTATAATAGCAGTTTGCCTTAGTTGATGCGTGTTTCTAAGTATTGGATAGGAAGCTGAAAATAATATGGTGAATAGGATGCCCTCGCTTGATGATTGTGCCGGCAGCGCCTCCATTTAAACCCGGTGGAGCCTGTAAGCCCTGTGTGCAAGCTTGCCATGCAAACAGGCGAGAACGGGATCGAAGCCTTTGCCGTGCCACGGTGTTGGTTTGCTAAAAAAACCTGAATACTTTAAAAAAGACCCCTTGAAGAGCGGCAAATGATTGCATAACTACCAAATGGATTTGGTTTAAAACTTTTTAGTTGTTTTTACATTTATAATGCCTGTTGCGCAAGGGTAAAATTTTACTTTTGTCAGCTACAGAAAATATGCATAAAGAGAACGAAAATATAGAGGTTTTTGGCGCCCGCGAACATAATTTAAAAAACATAGATGTAACCCTTCCGCGCGAGAAACTTATTGTGATAACAGGGTTGAGTGGCAGTGGCAAATCGTCATTGGCGTTTGACACTATTTACAGCGAAGGGCAAAGGCGCTACATGGAGAGTTTTAGTGCCTATGCGCGTCAGTTTTTGGGTAGCATGGAGCGCCCCGATGTGGATAAGATTAATGGGCTTTCGCCAGTGATAAGCATTGAGCAAAAAACCACCAACCAAAACCCGCGAAGCACAGTGGGAACGGTAACGGAAGTATATGATTTTATGCGCCTGATGTTTGCCCGTGCCGGTGAAGCCTACAGTTATGTGACGGGAGAAAAGATGGTGCGGTTAAGCGATGCGCAAATCATTGACATTATAATTAATGAATATGATGGAAAAAATGTGATGTTGCTTGCCCCGGTTGTAAAAGCGCGGAAGGGGCATTACCGTGAGCTATTTGAGCAAATTCGCAGTTCGGGTTTTTTGCGGGTGCGCATTGATGGTGAGTTAACAGAGCTAAAGAAAGGGCTGCAGGCCGACCGTTATAAAACACACGATATTGAAATTGTGGTGGATCGCATTGAGGTGAGCACAAAAAATAGGGCGCGCCTTACTGACTCGGTAAGCACGGCCATGAAGCATGGTAAAAACACGCTGATGGTGCTGCCTGACGAAAAAAAGAAGGTTCGTTTTTTTAGTCGCAATTTAATGTGTCCTACCTCAGGCATTAGCTACGATGAGCCTGCACCAAATACTTTTTCGTTTAACTCGCCTTATGGCGCCTGTAAGCGATGCAACGGCCTGGGCACAATACCCGAGATAGACCTTAAGACGGTGATGCCCGATCCTAAAAAGAGCATTAAGCAGGGCGGCCTTACCCCTGTGGGTGAGTATCGCGATACGTGGATATTTACACAATTGCAGGCACTGGGTAAAAAATTTGGCTTTACGCTCAACACGCCATTAGCCGATATACCAGAGGAGGCCTTGAACATTATACTTTATGGCACTGACGAAGTGTTGAGCAGCGGCAGCAATGCAAGCACAGCAACATCGTTAAGTTTTGATGGTATTATTAATTTTATTGTGGCGCAGATGGAGGAAAACCCCACCTATGCTATTAAGAAATGGGCGCAAAATTTTATGCAGACACGCCAATGCCCCGAATGCAACGGTGCGCGGCTGCGCAAAGAGTCACTTTGGTTTAAAATGCATGATAAAAACATTGCCGAACTTGCCGCCATGGATTTGGGGTTGCTGCAGCAATGGTTTGCCAAATTGCATAAGCACTTAACTGCAAGGCAGAAAACAATTGCAACAGAAGTGGTGAAAGAGATTACAAAGCGCATTGGCTTTTTGCTGGATGTAGGTCTTGATTATGTGACACTGAACAGGAGTACTCGCAGTTTGTCGGGAGGCGAGTCGCAGCGCATACGTTTAGCCACACAAATTGGATCGCAATTGGTGGGCGTGTTGTATATTTTAGACGAGCCTTCAATAGGGTTGCACCAGCGCGACAACACCCGGCTGATACAAGCACTAAAAAACCTGCGCGACATTGGCAACACGGTAATAGTTGTGGAGCATGACAGAGAAACTATTGAGGCAGCTGATTATGTGCTGGATATAGGCCCCGGAGCAGGGGTGCATGGCGGAGAAATTGTGGCGCAAGGCAAGCCCGATGAGCTAAGATCTTTTGATTCATTAACCTCTAAATACCTGAATGGCGAAATACGCATTCCTCCTTCGCAATTGCGGAAGGGTAACGGTAAAAAAGTTACGTTAACAGGAGCTACCGGTAACAATCTAAAAAACGTGACAGCCACTTTTCCGTTGGGGAAATTAATTTGTGTATCAGGCGTGAGTGGCAGTGGAAAGTCAACGCTCATTAACGAAACGCTATACCCAATTTTAAACCAACATTTTTACCGGGGTGTTACCAAACCGTTGCCTTATAAATCAATAAAGGGTCTGGAGCATTTGGATAAGGTTATTGAAATTGACCAATCGCCTATTGGCCGCACCCCGCGTAGCAACCCTGCCACTTACACAGGCGTGTTTACGGATATACGAACCTTGTACGCACAACTTCCTGAAGCAAAAATAAGAGGCTATGCACCGGGATGGTTTTCGTTTAATGTAAAAGGCGGGCGTTGCGAAACCTGCCAGGGCGAAGGCATGCGTGTGATAGAAATGAACTTTTTACCCGATGTGCATGTGCACTGCGAAACGTGTAACGGCAAACGTTACAACCGCGAAATATTGGAAGTGCGCTACCGCGGCAAAAGCATTAACGATGTGTTGAATTTAGGCATTGATGATGCCGTTGCATTTTTTGACAATATCCCTTCTATTCTTCAGAAAATAAAAACACTAAAGGATGTGGGGCTGGGCTATATTACACTTGGGCAACCTTCCACAACCCTGTCAGGAGGCGAAGCGCAACGCGTGAAACTTGCATCGGAGTTGAGCAAGAAGGATACAGGTAACACTTTTTATATTTTAGATGAGCCTACCACAGGTCTGCATTTTGAAGATGTTCGCATTTTACTGGAGGTGTTGCAAAAGCTGGTTGACAAAGGAAATACCGTGTTGGTGATTGAGCATAACATGGACATTATAAAAGCTGCCGATCACATTATTGATTTGGGACCCGAAGGTGGAAGCAAAGGCGGATCCATTGTTACCACAGGCATACCTGAAGAGGTAATGGAAAGCAAGGAAAGCGTTACCGGTGAATACCTAAAGAAAGAGATGGAAGTGTTTTTATAAGAAAGGCCACAACTTAGACTTGCGCAGACGCAAAGGGTTTTTCGCTTTGATGCTATTGTCTGCTATTTTAAGTGCGCTGTAGTTTTTTGTAGGCAATGATAACTGAGTGTTATTTTACTGATGCCTTATCGATCAAATCACTCTATGCGACCAAGTCGGTTGGCTTGGCATTCATTTGTTAAAAGACTGTTGCAAAAACTTTAAACGTTAAACCTTAAACTTTAAACTTTTGCCCCTACCTTAGCAAAGTTATGTTATTGATTAAAAATATAAAATCATTA
>JAYTNW010000060.1:0-2232 GCA_043748115.1 Bacteroidota bacterium
GTGTTGTTAAATTAAACTCATCGCTTACAGTTTTATGGAATGTTACTACCAATCTTTCCTCCTCCACTACTGCGTTAATGCCCTTTCGTTTCATGCAATTGGATGTGGCGGGAAATGTATATGTTGGCGGTAACAGCTATAATAGCACCTATAACGTTTGGCGAACAGAAATTCGAAAGTACAATGCCTACGGTACTCTTTTAAACAGTTACAATTCAACCAACATTAATCAACATAGGTATTTAAGAGGAATGAAAATTAACCTTGCCGGCAACGTTTACCTCACCATACAGGAAATAGGCCTCCTTACCACCTTTAGCAATTTTTTGATCTATAAACTAACTTCAACTTTAACGCATAGTTCAGGGGTTACTACCAGCGGTGCATGGCCATCAAATAGCGGGGTAACGTTAACAGGTTTTGAAGTTACACAAAGCGGATCTGTTTTTATTACAGCAAGTCGCAATGGAGGAACCAATACCACTAATAATTATCTTACCTTTAAATTAAAAAATGATTTTACATTTCAATTTTACGAATCCCTCAACAGCGGTCGCTGCAATTCCATGGTGAAAGCCATAGCAGGCAGTTATCCTAACGATGAGTTTGTTACAACAGGCCTTATCAGCAACATTAACAGACTTGTTAAATACACCGGCCCCGGTGCCAGAACAGTTTCTGAAATAGAAGTAACAGAAGCTAACAAATCACAAAAACAGCTTTGCTACCCCAATCCGGCAACGACACACCTTTCGTTTAACGGCATTAATGAGCCAAATGAAATCATGTTATTTGATATGACAGGAAAAAAAGTGTTTCATCAATTCGTTAACCCTGATGAAAAAACTGATGTTAGCTCTCTTCCTCGTGGCATTTATTTTATAAAAACAGAAATTGATACCGAATTAAATGGCTCACGAAAACTAATTTTAAAATAAGAGCGAAAATAAAACAGCAAATGCAGTTGAGTTAAGTCTGCATTTGCTGTTTTATTATGTGTAACAATTAATATTTATATTGTATTTTTGATACAACAATTCATGCATCAACTTCTTTAAAAGAAATGAAACTGCCTGATATGAAAAAGTGTTTGACGCAACTGCTATTGTCCGTAATGTTCATCCTTTGCATGACGCCTTCGCTTAATGCGCAAAACAATCGGCATAAGCTCGATTCACTTTTAAATGTATTGCACGTTTCCTCAACACATGATAGCCTTGAAGCGCTCACATTGGTGAGAATATCCAAAGAGTATTGGTCATTCCAGATAGACTCTGCTCACTTTTTTTGTGATGAAAGCATGTTACTTTCTAAAAAAATAAACTATAAAACGGGTCTTCGCTTTGCACTAAAAATAAAAGGGCTTTTGTATCATAGCCAGTCTTTGTATGATTCAGCTCTTGTTTATTTAAATCTGTTAAAGGAGCAATGTCCACAATCAGGAGGACAAAGCCACATTTGCATGATAGAGTTTTATAACAATGCGGCAGGTTGCTATGAAGGGATGGGTGATTTTACCATGTCGCTGAATTATTATTTGAATGTTGCAAGAATAGCTGAAGAACACAATGATGCCAAGAGATCTTGTCTTGCGTACAATAATATTTCAGGAAACTATAGGGTTCACAGAAAAGATTACAACAGCGCTTACACTTACGCGCTGAAAGCAATCGAGCTCTCGAAAAAAACCGATGAGGTAGAACTCAAGGGGACTGCACACGAACGTTGTGCATCAGCACTTGCTGATATGGGAAAGTTTGATTCGGCCTTGTATTACGCTAAAAAATCGTTGGAATATTACGAAGAGTTAACCTCCTGTCCTGATTGCATGGTGGGTCAATACGTAGTGATTGCCGATATTTTCCTTAAAATGAATCAAGATGACTCTGCTTTGGTGTACAGCAACAAAGCGGTTGCCTTGGGCAAAGGCCTTACCCAGCAGGAGTATTATGCAGATGCATTTTTTAAACTCGGCAAATCATTGGCAGCAAAAGGACAACAACAGGCCGCTATCAATGCCCTCAACAACGGAAGAGCCATAGCCAGTGAACTGCAAGAAAGATATGACGTGAAATACCTTGCTTACGAAGCCTACATTTATGTTTATGGCAAAGCCAATGATTACAAAAGCGTATCGCTTTACAAAGACTCACTTCATAGCCTTGAGGATTCTTTATCCTCTGCCGAAGTAGCCAATAACCTCAACACACTTAAAATAAAATACGAAACCGA
>JAYTNW010000061.1:0-5114 GCA_043748115.1 Bacteroidota bacterium
ATTATAGTCAAACTGGATAGAATAAAAGGCATTTTTAATTACCGATTTACTTTCCTTGGTATCACCTCCACCAAAACGCTGTGTAAATCGCACATATCCGCGATATGCATTAGATACACTTCTTTGATAGTTATTATAATTATATAATGAATAAGTGTAAACATAGTTTTTGTCAACTCTATAGTTATATGTACCACCGATTTTAATATTAATGTTATTTACCGGTTGAATATCAAAGTTTAAATTGGCTTTGTACTCATTTGCATTGGTATTGGGTTTGTATTTTAAATGCTCAATATCTTCAGATTTGATAAACTCTGATCTTCTTCTAAAGCCGGACTGCACAACACCATTAACAATATTTTGTTGAAGAGGATTTTGCTCAAGGTCCTTAAGCACATCACCCTTTACCCTATAACTACCAATGGCAGATGGATCAGGGTCCTTTTGCAATTCAGCCTCACCGGAAACAAAGAAACCTATCACCGGTGTTTTATTTCCATCCTTATCTTTTTTGCTCCAAATAGGGCCTGACACGTTTCCGCTTACGAGGTTATATCCAAAATCATCAGTAAGTTCTGATGTAGCAACCTCAATTGACCCTGAATAATCTTTTGATGGGCCACGCGTAGTGATGCTGATAATACCACCTGTAGCATCGCCATATTGTGCGGGTACACCACCGGTAATTACCGTTACTTGCTCAATTGCTGATTGTGGCAACTGCTGGCTTCCACGCACTTTAATACCATCAATATAATAATCCGTAGCATCATCACGTGAACCACGAACGTTAACATCGTCTCCTTCATCGCGCTGAAAAACTCCAGCTGCTGTTGCAGCCACTGATTTTATATCACGTGTTGGAATGGCTTTAATTTCTTCTTGAGTAATGGTGGTTTGCACGGCAGGATTTCCTTTATCTATCAAAGGTACCTTGTATGAAACAACATCCACAGCTGTAATATCAATAGCCCCTTTGCCTACCTTAACATCGGCAAAAGTTATTTTATCTACTGATACAATAACACCGGTAACGGCAGTTGGGTTATAGCCAACAAAAGATGCTTTTAAGGTGTAGGTTCCCGGACTTAAAGGCTTAATGGTGAAATTACCATCAAAATCAGTTTGGGCACCTCCTGCCTGAGTACCGTTCATTTCGGCAACCACACTTGCGAAAGGCAATGGCTCATTGGTGGTTTTGTCAATTACTTTACCTTTAATAGATCCAGTTTGCGCTAAAGCAGCACAACCCATTACAATAATAAAGATAAACGTTAAGTAAACGTTTCTTAGCATAGGGATACTTTTAAAATATGAGTATAGTTAAGATTACATTAAGATTTGATCAGCGTAAAAATATGAATAATTAATTTGAAGTTCCAAATTCCAAATCCTTTTTTGACTTATTAATTACATACACTTTTTAAAATCAATACTTTGACCATAAGGGTTTGTTAATAATTTCACCATATAAAATGGCCGATCGTAATAATGGCTTAGATAATTTGGATTGTGTGTTTTTAACATTTATTATTTCTAACGGTAAAATAGGATTGGCCGAAACCAAGACTTCAGGCATGGAATTTTCATAACTGAAAGGAGCATCCACAAACTCTTTTCTTTTAAAAACTGGAACGGGCTTCTTCACAGCAACCGTTTTTTTCTCGGTATTAAGTTTTCTAAACTGCTTTCTGTTTTGAGTTGGTGCTGCCGGCCTGGGCGCAGGTACAGCAGCAGGTGGCTGTGCACCAGCAGCCGTTTCCGGTTGCCCAAATACACGCTTCTTGTTTTCGCTAACTATCTTTTTATAATTGTTGTGTACAAAGTAACCAATGGCTATGAGTACATATATAATAACCTTTAACTCCATGGACACCAAAAATAGATTTTATTCCATAAGAAGGCATCTTTCCCACATTTTTTTTAGTTGCTAACAATGCGTTAATAATTTTTACGCTCTTGAGCACCTCTTTTGGCTATTTTCGCACTTCATAGAGAACTTGTTTTAATCATTCCTATTTATTATGCGTCTTTCCTCCTTAGAGATAAAGGGCTTCAAAAGCTTTGGCGATCGGGTAGTTATTCATTTCGACCGTGGTGTTACTTCTATTGTGGGGCCTAACGGCTCCGGAAAATCCAATGTGGTTGATGCCATGCGATGGGTGCTGGGCGAGCAAAAAATGCGTATGCTGCGTTCCGAAAAAATGGAGAACATTATATTTAACGGAACCAAAACACGTAAACCTGCCAACCTTGCCGAAGTAAGTCTCACCTTTGAAAATGATAAAGGCATTCTGCCAACAGAGTTTTCAAACGTTTGCATTTCACGAAGACTGTATCGCTCGGGCGACAGTGAGTATTTATTAAATGGTGTTACCTGCCGCTTAAAAGACATTACCGATTTGTTTATGGACACCGGTATTGGCAGCGACACTTACTCGATTATTGAATTAAAAATGGTGGACGATATTATTAACGATCGTCACAACACCATTAAAATGCTGCTTGAGGAAGCCGCAGGTATCTCTAAATATAAAATGCGCAAAAAGCAAACGCTGCAAAAATTAGAGGAAACCGATGCCGACCTTAACCGCGTTAACGATTTGCTTTTTGAAATAGAAAAAAGTTTAAAGCAATTAGAGGCGCAGGCAAAAAAGACAGAGAAATATTATCGCCTCAAGGAAGAGTATAAAGTTGTAAGCACTGCCCTTGCTTGGTTCCTGATGCGCAACTTCACTGCATCACTTACCGATCTTACAGCCAAAGAGCAACTGCAGCTTAAAGAAAAAAACGAATTGCAACTGCAGTTAGAAACGCTGGAGCAAAACCTCATTAGTCAAAAAACGCAGAGCGAAGAAAAACAGCAGGTTCTCTCAGCAGCGCAAAAGCAACTCAATGAAAAACTTTTCCTCATTAACCGTTTTGAGAATGAGCATAAAGGCCGAATTGATAAACTTAATTACCTCACAGAGAAAAAAAATCAGCTTGCCAAACAGCGCGATGCTGATGGCGGCCAGGTGGAACTTTTAACCAAACAATTAGAACAACTACATCTTGATAAAGAAAAGGAAGAGGTTAAATTAAAAGAACTGGAGGGCGGTTTGCAGCTTGCCAAAGCCGAGGTGGAAGAAAGCAAGAAAGCCTATGACACATCTGTTGACGATCTTAAGCAACTTAACATGCAGTTGTTGCAAGTGCGTCAATCGGTTAACGATCATGAAACGTTTGTTGCTGTGCGGCAGGCGCGCATTACCAGCATTAACGAGCAAAGCAAAAGGCTTAATGAACAAATTGAAAAAGACCGTGCCGGTTTGGTACAGATAGAAAATGAACTGGTGGAGCTGGCCAAAAAACGTGATGCATCTGAAAAAGAGGCCAGCGACAAAAAACAACTGCGCCTTCAGTTGGAGGAGCATATAAGAGTTGCCGATGTTACTGTGCGCGAAATGCGCGATAAGCTTTCTGACGAGCGCAGAAACTATGAAGTAAAAAATAATGAATACCAGCTCACCAAAAGCTTGGTTGAGCAAATGGAAGGCTTCCCTGAGTCTATTAAGTTTCTCAAAAAAAACCACGACCGCTACAAGGATGTGCCGCTGCTTAGCGATATCATCAACGTGGACGATCGTTACAAAGTATCCATCGAAAATTACCTAGAACCTTTCCTCAATCATTTTATAGCCGACCATCAACAACAGGCTTTTGAGGCCTTGGACATTCTTAACCAACAAAACAAAGGGCGCGCTCATTTTTTTATTTTGGATGCACTTCAAAATTTTCGCTCTTCGGAAAAGCTGAACCTGGATGGTTGCGTAGCGGCCATTGACGTAGTAGAACATACTTCTAAATATCAGCCCTTGCTAAATTTCCTGTTAAGCCATGTGTACATATTAACAGACGAGCAAAACACGCATGCCTTACACAACCAACCAACTGGAGTTGTGCTGCTTTCGCCCAGTGGAAAGTTTAGCAGACAGGCCTATTCCATTAGCGGTGGTTCTGTGGGCAGCTATGATGGCAAACGCACCGGCAGACTTAAAAACCTGGAAAAACTCTCTGGCGAAATCCAACATCACAAAACGGAAGTAGAACGGTTGAAGAACGAATTGCAAATCACGGAGCAGGAACTTTCTTCCAAGAAAAATCTACTTAACGAAACGCAAAAAAACGTTTACCAGCTGGACAGTGAACTGAGCAAGGCCGTGTTAATGATAAACACCCTTACGAGCAAAAAAGATTTTGTTTCAACCAACAACGACACCAACGAGCGCAACCTTGCCAAACTTAACACCGAGTTGCAAGAGATTGAGCAGCAAAAAAACAATGCTCCCGGCTTGGGCAACCTCTCGCTTGACGAAATGAAGTTGAGTCTTACCAAACTTTCAGAGCAGCAAAAAGAAAAACAGGAATTCTCCAACAAGCAGCAGCGCATCTCGCAGGATAGTGGCAATGCTTACAACCAAAAAAACATCCTTTTTCTGCAGCAACAAAACAAAATACAAAACATTATCCGCGAAAATGGCTATAAGCAAACGCAAATAGGCACCTTGCAAACGGCTATTGAAAACAATAAATCCGAAATAGAAAATCTGGTTTCTCAAATTGACGAAACTGCGCAAATAGGCAACACGTCAGAAACTGATTTGAAAAAACATATAGAGGAACGTGTGCAACTTGAAAACGGACTTGCTGCCAGCGAAAAAACATACTTTGAGTCTAAAGCTGAAATTGAGGCTGCCGAAAAGCTTATCACCGAAACACGCAGGAAAAAAGAAATGGCCGATGAGCTTATGCACGCCATGCACAACGAGGTTAACGACATTAACCTTAAGGTAACCTCATTAAAAGAACGTTTAAGTGTAGAGTTTACGCTTGAAGTTGATGATATTGTGGCGCAGGAACCCAATCCTGAGTGGAACGAAGAAGAACTTAAGCAACGCAATGAAAAACTTGGAGGCCAGCTCAAAAACTTCGGCCCCATCAACCCCATGGCGCTCGACTCTTTCAAAGAGATCAAAGAGCGTTATGATTTTATTATCAAAGAGCAGGACGATTTAAAAAAAGCCAAAGAAGCATTACTTCAAACCATTGCTGAAATTGATACCACAGCC
>JAYTNW010000062.1:0-6581 GCA_043748115.1 Bacteroidota bacterium
TCTAACAGCGGTGTATTTTTTGAGCGTATCACCCTCTCCATGGGAAAGGATAGCAGCAAAAAGAAACGTTACAGTAATTAAAATTTTTAAGCGCATAAATAGTTTAACGGTGCTGTTAGTGGTTTCAAAAGTATTGCCTCGTTAAGATATTTGCCGTTAAGCAAACGTTAATTAGCAATTGTTAACAAAGGTAGTTGATAGTTGGGGTTTTTACTTTTTTACCTGATTTAACTCATATTATTAGATTTGTGCATTAAACGTTGATATGCCTAAAATTAATCTTACATCTAAAATATTTATTGGTATGCTGGCCGGCATCCTGCTTGGGCATTGGTATCATGTAACACACACGGCTGATGAACTGGATGTGTTTGCCGGTCGCATCAGTATTTTGAGCGATATTTTTTTGAGGCTCATAAAAATGATCATTGCTCCTTTGGTGTTCGCAACCCTTGTGGTGGGTGTGGCCAAAGTAGGCGATTTTAAAAGTGTGGGTCGCATAGGGCTTAAAACAATTGTTTATTTTCAATTTGCCACGTTGCTGGCTCTTACATTGGGTTTGCTGTTGGTTAATTTTTTTGAGCCGGGAAAAGTGATGCAGATAACCTTGCCTGCACAATCGGCTACCTCTGGAATTACCACCAAGGCTATTAACCCTAAGGATTTTATCACCCATGTTATTCCAAAGAGTATTATAGAGTCCATGGCCAATAATGAAATTTTACCAATTGTGGTGTTTGCCTTATTTTTTGGAATTGCTGCAGCTGCAATTGGCGACAAAGGCAAAAGCGTTGTTAGTGCCTTGGATTCCGTTTCACACATAATGTTTAAGGTAACTAATTATGTGATGAGCTTTGCGCCCTATGGAGTTTTTGGCGCCATTGCCGCAGTGGTGGCAAAGCAAGGTTTAGGTGTTATTTCTGGCTACCTTTATTTAATTGCTACTTTTTACGGAGGGCTGCTGGCTTTTGTGTTTGTGATTTTGGCACTTATTTGTTTTGTTCTAAAAATACCTTTTCTCAAATTGCTGTCGCATGTAAAGGAGCCTACTTTGCTTGCATTTTCAACTGCCAGTTCAGAGTCAGCCTTCCCTAAAACAGTGGAGGCATTGGAGCGCTATGGTTGTAGCAACCGCATCGTAAGTTTTGTGTTGCCCCTTGGGTATTCATTTAACTTAGATGGAAGCATTATGTACATGGCATTTGCAACCCAATTTATTGCACAGGCTTATGGAATGGATCTTACCATACAACAACAAATTACCATGTTGCTGATGCTCTTGGTAACCAGCAAAGGAATGGCCGGTGTGCCACGCGCATCCATGGTTGTAATTGCCGGAATGCTTGCCACCTTTAATATTCCCGAGGCAGGATTGTTGCTGTTGTTAGGGATTGATCAAATATTGGACATGGGACGCTCAGCCACCAATGTAATTGGCAATGCCGTAGCTACAGCTGTAGTGAGCAAATGGGAAAAGGAGCTTTGATGGTTCATAGTAATTTCATAGCCTGCCTGTAACTTTGGCCAATAATTTGAAGTTAAAGACATCATTAAACATCCATAAGGTTTTATATTTTTACACCTCACAAAATTCAATTGAATTATATATGAAAAAAATCATCTTCACATCTTTCTTTGCCTTGAGCCTTGGTTTGGCTTCGTTTGCACAAGAGGATACCAAAACTGCTCCTGTGGCTGTTAAACCTACACCTGCCAGCCCAAATGCTGCCGACATAACTTTTGAAAAAGAGGTTCATGATTTCGGAACGCTTCCATTTGGTGGTGATGGAGGTTATGATTTTAAATTTACCAACACAGGCAAAGAACCATTGGTGATTACAAATGCTAAAGGAAGTTGTGGCTGCACTGTACCATCATGGCCTAAGGAACCAATTTTAAAAGGACATACAGGTGTTATTCATGTACAATATGATACAAAACGCCCGGGACCATTTACCAAAACTGTAACGGTATCCTCAAATGCAAAAACGGCTGAAAAAGTAGTTACCATTCGAGGTACTGTTGAGTCGAAAGAACAAACGGAAAACGGAACACCGATAAAAAAAGACAACAGCATGGCGCCTAAAGAGTCCAATGCCAATCCTTTCGGAAATTAATTAACTCACAACTAATAATTCTTAATTAAACAATTCAATCAAATAAAAGTAAAATGAAAAAAACGATCCTTTTGTCAGCAATGGTACTTGGTTTTATGACTGCTACCTATGCACAAACCGAAAAAGTTGCGGTTACGCCTGCACCGGTAGAAAACAAAAACCAAGCTGAGATGAAATTTGAGGCTTTGGAGTTCAATTACGGAACCATTAAACAAGGTGACAAAGTAGAACATGAATTCGTATTTACAAATACCGGAAAAGAGCCTTTAATCATTACCAATGCACAAGGTTCATGCGGATGTACTGTTCCTGATTACCCGAAAGAGCCAATCAAAAAAGGAGAAACCGCTAAAATCCATGTAACCTTTAACTCAGCCGGTAAAATGGGAATGCAGGACAAAACGGTAACTATTACCTCTAACGCAAAAACCAGCCCTATCGTGTTACACATTAAAGGTAACATTGAAGCTGCTGCTGCTGCTCCTGCCGAAGCTCCAAAAAACTAATTCGTTTTAGGATATAAATTTTACATTTGCGGTGATGTTTTTAAAACATCACCGCATTTTTTTTAAATGTAAACTACATCACCGCTATGCCAAACATTTCCACCAAGGGGCAAATTATGCCACCTTCTCCCATTCGCAAACTGGTACCTTTTGCCGAGCAGGCCAAAAAAGAAGGTAAAAAAATATATCACCTCAACATTGGGCAACCTGATATTGAGTCACCGGTAATCATGCTGGATGCCATCCATAACACCAAACTTAAACTCATTGAATACAGCCACTCGGCCGGCATGGAGTCCTATCGTAAAAAACTGGTAGGTTACTATAAAAAATACAACATAAACATAGATCATAACGATATCATCATTACCAACGGTGGCTCAGAGGCCATTGAAATAGCGATGATGAGTTGCCTCAATGAAGGCGATGAAGTGGTGATCCCTGAACCTTTTTATGCTAACTACAATGGTTTTTCAACCCAGGCTGGGGTAACGGTGGTGCCTGTTTTTTCCTCTATAAAAAATGGATTTGCGCTGCCGCCTGTAGAAGAATTTGAAAAAGTAATTACGCCTAAAACAAAGGCGATTATGATTTGTAATCCCAGCAACCCTACAGGTTATTTATATACTAAAAAAGAACTTCAATCCTTACGTGACCTGGCCCTGAAACATGATCTATTCCTTTTTGCAGATGAGGTGTACCGTGAGTTTTGTTATGATAACAATGAGTACTTCTCTGTTATGCTTTTGGAAGGGTTGGATAATAACATCATTTTGTTGGATTCCATCAGTAAGCGTTACAGCGCCTGCGGAGCACGCATTGGCGCACTCATCTCCAAAAACAAGGAAGTAATGGCTGCAGCACTTAAATTTGCTCAGGCACGTTTAAGCCCACCCACCTTTGGGCAAATTGCCGGTGAAGCCGCTATAGATACGCCACAAGAATATTTTGACGGAGTAAAAAAAGAGTATGTCGCACGCAGAAACTTTGTTGTGGATGCGCTCAATAAAATGGATGGAGTTTTTTGTCCGAAACCTAACGGAGCTTTTTATTGTATTGCGGAATTGCCTATTGATGATTCAGATGTGTTTTGCCAATGGCTGCTCGAAAAATTTCAGCACAACGGACAAACGGTTATGCTTGCTCCGGCAACAGGATTTTACAGTCACCCGGATTTAGGTAAAAAAGAAGTGAGGATAGCCTATGTGCTTAACCTAACTGATCTTAAAAATGCCATGGCGTGTTTAGAAAATGCATTGCAGGTATATCCCGGACGCACTGTTGCAAAAAGTGCCTCCGCACACGCTTGATTTTTTTTGAAAATTCGGTTAAAGAAACTCATCAAGCAGGTTAGTGAAAACGTTCTGCTTATTTAAGTAACTTTCGTCTTGCTGTTCTTCGCGCCTTTGTTGCACAGGTTATTTTTGCTTTTGACCGTTAACTTTTTCCTCCTTTTGTTTCTTCTTCCTGCCCCCAGTCCTTCATGCATTCCTCCATTAAATCAGCAATCGAGGTGTACGAGTTTTTCATAGCCTTCCTGGTTTCTTCTTTATTCATCCAGTGTGCCGCTGTTATTTGCTCTTCATGCTGTGGTTTAAATTCGTTAAACGAATGGCATTTCATTTTAAACCAATATGTGCGTTTTAAAATGTTTTTCTCTTTGTGAATGTAGGTGTGGTAAGTTTCGCGCAAGGGTGAAATAATTTCAAGGTCGCACACTCCTGTCTCTTCGCATACTTCGCGCATGGCGGCATGACGCGGTGTTTCAATAGCTTCTATTTTTCCTTTCGGAATGTCCCATTTGCCCATGCGTTCAATCACCAGCAGTTTGTTTTCGCTGTTAAAAACCAACCCACCTGCTGCCTCTAATATCAAGTAGTTTTTACTTAATTGCTTAAATGCTTGCTCAGGATTTTCGGTGGCATAAAAAGCACCCTGCACATCCCGGTGGCTCATCAACTTAAACAAATCATCTATAGACGGAATATGCGATAACGCTTTGAGTTCGGTAAACAAAAAATCCTTACCGCAAATTATCAGTGGTTTGTCCTGTAAATAAATTTTAACCATCAGTTACCTTTTTCAACTTTTATATGTAAAATAAAAAAAGTAGGTTTGTGCTGTATGAATGACGACACGGCATCAAATATAGCGGAATTCCTGTTGCAGATAAGAGCCATCAAACTGCAACCTGAAGATCCGTTCACCTGGGCATCGGGTTGGAAATCGCCAATCTATTGCGACAATCGCATTGCCCTTTCGCATCCGCGCATCCGCACCTACATTAGGCAGGAATTGGTTAAGGCCGTTGAAAAACATTACGGCCGTCCTGATGCTATTGCAGCAGTAGCCACAGGTGCCATTGCCCAAGGCGCGCTGGTTGCCGAGAGCATGGGTTTGCCACTCATTTACGTAAGGCCGGAGCCAAAGCAACACGGAGCCAAAAATCAAATTGAAGGCGACATAGCAAAAAATTCTACCGTAGTGGTTATTGAAGATCTGGTGTCAACCGGAAAAAGCAGCCTCAAAGTAGTGGAAGCATTGCGTACTTCTGGCATTTTGGTAAAAGGAATGCTTAGCGTATTTAACTACGGCTTTGAAGTAGCCAAAGAAAACTTCAAACAAGTGCAATGCCCACTCTACTCGTTAAGTAATTACGATGTGCTCATAAAGAAAGCACTCGAAACAAAATACATCACCGAAAATCAACTTAAATCACTCCAAAACTGGCGCTTAAAACCCGATCAGTGGACTGCCTAATTTTTTTAAAATGACTCGAATTGAAAGCGATGAACTCATCATCAACAAAACACAGCAACAGGTTTTTGAATTTTTAAGCGACTGCAACAACCTCCAAAAATTAATGCCCGAACAAGTCGTTGACTGGCAAAGTACTTCTGATGATTGTAGCTTCACCATCAAAGGTATGGCCAGCTTGGGCATGGAGATAGCGGAACGAAACGCACCTTCTGACATTAAGGTGGTACGCAAAGGCAAAGCCCCTTTCGATTTTAACATGTTCTACAACCTAGTGCCTTCGGCTGATGGCACCACCACCAAACTTCAAATAGCCTTCGATGCCGATCTTAATCCTTTCCTAAAAATGATGGCCGAAAAGCCACTAAAATTTTTTTTAAATACACTTGCTGGTAATTATCAAAAGATGGGGTAATAAGCACATAGCTTCTTGTTACTTGCGTTGTTTCATTTGTTTCGTAAAATTCAGAAAAAAACTTACGGGACATCAAAACATCGGTCTGTCCCGCTATCCATTTCAAGTCCGCCAGCACTACGTTCCTTGTGCTGTGCGGGCTTTTCATTGCTATCGGGTTTAGTTTAGCATCGTTAGGTGTTTCAAAACAGGAGAGCTAAAAACTAACCCCACAAATAAATTTTCAAACAACAACTCAGCATCAATGCGCTTTTCGAAAAGCAAATGCTTCTTCTCGCTAAACGTTTTAAATGCGTTCGCAAATTAAGGTGAAACCGTTCTACATGATTAATGCTTCTTGCCTTTGTTGAGTGCAATTGCTGCGGTATTAACACATTGTAAATCCCAAGTTTGTCAGTGTGTATTTTACTTGCACAAGCTAATAAAAGCGTTTGTGTTACTTTTTGTAAAGTAGCCGTTGTTCTTTTGCCTATAGCCACTTCCACCACACTCTTACTTTCTCGTTCATAAGCACTCACCACCCAAGACAAGTTGCATTTCTTTTTTACAAAAGTTCTCAGCTCATCCACTTCATAGCTTTTATTATGGAGCAGTGCAGGTTTAACAATTTCCTTCGCTATTGCTTTTATTCTTGCTACCACTGTTGCCGAGGCTATTTTCAAAATGCGGCCTATGCTTCTTATCCCACACCCCTCTTTTACTAATGTTTTTATACTGTCATTAATAGAGGGTAACCATGCATAGCTGCTGTAACTCATCAACTGGTATTTGTTGCAACCAGTGCAG